>JAUPLS010000123.1 GCA_030836805.1 Campylobacterota bacterium
TACGACATAACCTCTGCTTTTGGCAAATTCAACAAGATAATCAAACAATCTGTCTGCCACTTTGCTGCAGTGTGGAATTTGGGAAAGGACCTTAAAATGTTCTATGATTTTTGACATATTTTCTCTTTTTTGAATGCCATTATAAAACATGTTTTTAAAAAATCTCTGTTTGATGCCCAAAAACGCTGTTGATTGTCGTTCTTATTGTGCTATACTTAACAAAAAAGGATAGTATCATGAAAAAATGGCGTATAGATTTTAGACTGTGGCATTGGATAAATGCTTTTGTAATTCTAGGGTTATTGGGAACTGTATTTTTGCGGAAGACTTTTTTAAGTTGGCGCACCAATAGTGAACTGCTCGTGCAAAAACTTTCCGAAATTAACATTGATGTCACCTCTGAACAGGCAGCGGTTCTTGCCAAAGCTATCCGTGCGCCGATGTGGGAATGGCATATTCTTTTAGGATATGCTTTGGCTGCTTTGGCAGCATGGAGAATACTGCTCTTTTTTACCCAAAGCGGAAAAGAAAATTATAAAAATTTTAAAGAGCAAACTCTTCACTACAAAATGGTAAAAATAGGATATCTGGTGTTTTATGCAATCATTGTATTTATGAGCATGAGCGGCTTGCTGATGGTTTTTCATGAAGAACTTGGATTGGAAGAAAGTATGGTCGAATCTTTAAAAGAACTGCATGAACTTGTATACAATGCGGTGCTTATCTTTGTTCCACTTCATCTTGCAGGGGTGATTGCTGCCGAACAAAAAGAAGACAAAGGGATCATCTCCGATATGATCAACGGCGGCAAAAAATAATCCTCCTTTCATCTTATAACAAAAAGTCTAATGACTTTTTGTTATAATTCCTCTCGCAAATCTCCTACCCATAACGGATACATCATGATACAATTAACCAATCTCACCAAAAGCTTTGGCGGGCAAACCCTTTTTCGCAACCTCAACCTCAAACTTTCACAAGGTCAAAAAATAGGCCTTATCGGACGCAACGGTACGGGCAAATCCACACTTTTCAAGATCATACTGGGAGAAGAAAGTTATGATGAAGGGGAGGTGAGTATCCCGAAAAATTACCGCATAGGCACCCTGCGTCAGCATCTTGAATTTACCAAGCCCACCGTGCATGAGGAATGTGCGCAAGTGCTTCCCGAAGATGAGCAGTACAACTTCTACAAGATAGAAAAAATTCTTTTTGGATTGGGGTTTAGCGCAGAAGATCTAAACAAAAACCCTTTGAGCTTTTCGGGCGGCTACCAAATACGCATCAATCTTGCCAAACTTCTTGCCACAGAACCCAATATGCTTTTACTGGATGAACCGACCAACTATCTGGACATCCTTTCTCTGCGATGGCTTAAGCAATTTATTCGTGAATTTGACGGGGAAGTGATACTGATCACCCATGATCGTGATTTCATGGACAGCGTGACCACCCATACGATGGGTATTCAGCGCAAAGGGCTTCATATCATACAAGGGGATACAAACAAATATTACGAGACTTTGGCGCTTCAAGATGAAACCTATGAAAAGACTCGCCTCAATCAAGAAAAAAAACGCAAAGAGCTTGAAGATTTTATCGCGAGAAACAAAGTGCGCGCCTCAACTGCTGCTCTAGCACAGTCCAAAGTAAAAACTTTAGAAAAAATGGAAGAGATGGAGAGCCTGGAAAGCGAAACTTCTCTTTCTTTCCATTTCAACTACAAAGAAACACCCGCAAAAGTCGTATTACGAGCAGAAAATTTGGGCTTTGGATACGATCCAAACATCCCCCTTTTTAAACATCTTACCTTTGCCCTGGAAAACGGTAAATGTTTGGCCATTATCGGAAAAAACGGCAAAGGAAAATCTACCCTACTCAACTACATTGCAGGCGAACTCCCTAAACAACAAGGAGAGATCACTCTGCATCCCTCTACCGCCATGGCACACTTTGGACAAACAAACATAGAAAGGCTCAATACGCAAAATACCATCATTGACGAGATCGGCGCTATAGATAAAAAACTCGGCATGGCTCAAGTGCGAGGGATTTGCGGGACGATGATGTTTAGCGGCGAATTGGCAGAAAAAAAGATAGAAGTGCTTTCGGGGGGAGAACGCAGCCGTGTTATGCTTGGCAAGATCATTGCCACGCCAGCAAATTTATTGCTGTTGGATGAACCTACCAATCACCTCGATATGCAATCCATCGATGCCCTCTGTGACGCAGTAGAGTCTTTTCGGGGAGCGGTCATTGTGGTTACCCACTCGGAAATGCTTCTGCGCCGTTTGGCTGATGCATTAATTGTCTTTCATGAAGGAAGAGCCGAGTATTTTGATGGGGGATATGATGATTTTCTTGAAAAAATAGGGTGGGAAGAGGAAGAGGGTCAAAATAAGCCCAAAAAAACCAAACCTAAACTCGATAAAAAAGAGCGCAAAAAACTTAGAACAGCGCTTATTCAAGAAAAAAGCAAACAAAGTGCTCCTTTCAAGAAAAAGATAGAACTTTGTGAAACACAAATTACAAAACTTGAAGAGCTACTTCAGGAACAAAACAGTGCGCTCGCAAAAGCATCCAAACAAGGAGACAACTCTAGCATCATCGAGTTTTCACAACTCATTGCCAAAACACAAAAAGAAATAGACGGCCACTTCGAACAGCTTGAGATGGCCAGCGAAAAATATGATGAAATCACCGCGCACTATGAAACCCAACTAGAAGAGCTTGAATGACCGGGCATATCTTTTCCGGTCATCCCAAAAAATAAAAACCTCATCAATTCATAAAAAATCATAAAAAACATGAGGGAAATTTTCCACCTTTCCCTCCTTGATGACAATTCCTTCTTCTTCAAGTAAAGCTATTTTTCTGGCTTCTCCTCCAAGGTAGCCGCCTACCCTTCCGTCGCTTTTGACGACCCTATGACACGGTATCACAACAGGGTTTGGATTGGTTGCCATCGCACGGCCTACTGCACGATACGCTTTACATCCAAGAGCATGAGCCATTGCCTGATAGGTCGTGACTTTACCCCTGGGAATTTGGGCCAAAAGCACATAGCATTGCTCTTGAAAAGATAGTGTTGTGTTGGACATGCTGCTCAATTAGATTACACTCCTTTCTTCTATTCAATCTTATTTTAAATAAATACCTTATATTTTACTGTTTTATTTTTCCAACTATACAAATTTTATTGGGTTTGCCAATTTATTTTAAAGAAATATATATCATTTTCACCAATAATTCAATATTGCACCGATAACATAGCCTCTTTTCTTGTGCTGCCCAAAACAACCAAGCAAGTATTTTTTAACAAACCATGAAAATGCACATAAATATAAAAGTCAAAATTTTACCCATTGATACAAATCAATCCTGGTATTTTAATATTGGATAAAATTCCGGCTTATAATAACCAAAAGGATAGTTTATATGAAAAAAATCTTGGTGTTCATCGCCATAGTGTCATCACTAATGTTTGCCAAATCAGAAATGGAGACTTGCAAAAAGTGTCACCCGATTATCGTTGAAGAGTTTCAAAATTCCATGCATAAAAAATCATCATTTTATGATGACGAAATTCATAGCGCCGTTTGGGATAAGCACCCCTCTAAAGAAAAGGGTGACTACAGCTGTGCAAAATGTCATGCTCCTCATGGCAAAACTGAAGAAGAAATCAAAAAAGGCATCTCCTGCTCAACCTGCCATACGATACAAAATATCGAACATCATGCACAATCCAACAGCAACATTTACTCCAAAGATCCCAAAACATTTTTTTCAGCCGAAAAAGGCAGAGAAACCCAAAAAGTAACCTACAAACAAGAAAGCTCATTTTTTGGGATGAATAAAACCACTGTCGGTTCACCCTATCATGACATTGATTACACGAATGAAAATTTCTACACAGGCCAGGTATGTATGGGGTGTCATTCGCACAGACAAAATTCACATGAATTTACCCTATGCAAGATAGATGAGGACGGCGCGAAAGATAAAGGGCAAAATTGTATCACCTGCCATATGCCAAAAATAGACGGCAGCGCAACAACAATCAGAAAAAGTAAAAATCACTCGTTTCACGGTTTTGCCGGAGCCAGACATAAGCCACAGATGCTGTCTGAGTACATTGAGCTGGATTTCAAAAAAGCAGCGAGCGGTTTTAATATTATTGTGAAAAACAAAGCCCCGCACGATCTTTTGACCCATCCATTGAGAGCAATCGAACTTAGAGTAAATCTTACAAGGGACGGCAAAACTACCGCATTGAAAACAAATAGTTTTATCAAAGCGATCGGCCATGACGGCAAACCATCCATGCCTTGGCTTGCAAATGCAATCATAGTCGACACCATGATCAAAGCCAATGAAAAAAGAGTTGTGGATTATAACGATACCATACATAGCGGCGACAAACTTGAAGTACAAATTGGATACTATGTGGTAAACCCTGGAGCTCTTAAGCAGTTAAACCTTGACGAAAAAAAAGAGTTAAAAAAATTTACAATTCTTAAACAAAAATATTTTACAGTAGAGTAGCCTGAGGCTGCTTTATGAAATTTTCATTTTATGCCTGAGAAAAATCTCTGGGATTATTGTATCAATCTTGAGATTGAGAAAGTTCTACCAAGAGTTTTTTCAAAAGGTCCTCAAGCATGGTTTGTTCGCTATCTTGAAGTTTAGACAATACATTCATATTGATTTTAACAATATCCCCAAAAGCATCAATGGCAAGCTTTTTTCCTTGCTTGTTCAAAGCCACAAGCAAACTTCTCCTGTCTTTTTGCGATGGTATTCTTCTGATCAATTTTTTATCTTCCAGTTTTTTAAGCAGTTTTGTCATACCGCCGGAAGAAAAAATCATACTCTCATATAAAACCGTTGGGCTCATCGGCTCATCGTGTGACAATAATGCCATCAAAACATCAAATTCCGATGAAGAGATATTGTATTTTGTTGCAAACACCTTCTCTTTTCTTTCATTAAAAAGCTTATTGACAAGCATCAAAGGCAGTCCGATGTCTACCACTGTTTTGTATTGATGATAATGATCTTGTAGGTTGTTTTCTAAAAATTTATGCTTTTCTTCAATAAATGCCAACATATCTTTTTCCATCTGCTTACCTTGCATGCTCTCTAAATTATAGTTTATAGAAAGATTGTATAATAAAAAACTTAATAATTTGTTTTATTCATCTTTCTGGAAAGATACTTTAAGCCAATTAATGATATCTTTCTGGAAAGATAAAAATATTTATACGGGAGATCAAAATGAAACCGATCAAAACAAGGTGCTTCAATGCAGCAATCTTAAGCGCTTTAATACTGGGGTTGGGTGGATGCAGCGACAGCAAAACCGGCAGCACCAATCAACCGCCTCAAGCACAAAATATGCCTCCTCTGCCCGTAGCCGTTCATGTAGTAAAATTTAAAGATGCCGCCATAGAAAAAACATATCCGGCTATCATCAATGCCTATGAAAAAGTGGATATAGTTGCCAGAGTTTCAGGTATTTTGGAAAAAAAACATTTTACCGAAGGCGCTTTTGTAAAGAAAAATGATCTTCTTTATACCATCGAACAAGATATATACAGAGCAAAACTCGATACTGCGCAAGCCGTACTTGAAAAAGCCCGCTCAACGCTTCAAAAAGCCACAAAAGATTGGGAAAGAGCCAAAACCCTCAAAAAAACAA
The DNA here is from genome assembly GCA_030836805.1 of Campylobacterota bacterium. Taxonomy (GTDB): domain Bacteria; phylum Campylobacterota; class Campylobacteria; order Campylobacterales; family Sulfurovaceae; genus Sulfurovum. The sequence continues at coordinate 5,702 of JAUPLS010000123.1, forward strand.
ATTCAATCAGCCCAAAAGAGATAGACTTTTATATGTCTGAATACACCAATGCCAAAGCAGAGTTATCCAGCGCCAAAGCAAATTTAAAACAAGCGCAAATAGAATTTGACTATACAACCATCAAGGCACCCATAAGCGGCATAGCGGGAATTAAAAACCAGGACATCGGCGATTATATTGACGCAAATGAACAAAGTTCGCTTTTAACTACCATTACCAACACCAACCCATTGCATATAGAATTTTCTATTCCCAAAAATGATGTTCATCAGTATTTATCCCAAATCAAAAAACCCGGTACCGCCATTAAATTATTGGACAATAAAAACAATGAATCAAAAGAAAACGGAACGATCGATTTTATCTCTCCGGAAATTGATCAAAATACCAATTCTCTCTTAATCAGAGCAAAAATAAACAATGATGATGCCCGTTTCTTGGCAGGGGATTTTGTCAAAATAAGCATTCAAGGGCTGATTGCGCCGAACGCAGCAGTGATTCCCGAAGAAGCTATTTTGCAAACCCCAAACGGAGCCATGGTGTATGTGGCAGAAAACGGAGCAGCCAAAATGAGGCCCATAAAGACAGACATACTCACCAAAGAAGGGATGGTTGTCAAAAGCGGGCTCAAAGAAGGAGACAAAATCATTACCAACAATATTCCAAAAATAAGACCGGACGCCAAAGTGGTTGAGATGGAGAAGTAAAATGTTTAGTGCATTTTTTATAAAGAATCCGGTTTTCTCAGCGGTTGTATCCATTATTATTGTGCTAGCCGGCGTTGCCTCTATGGTGACTTTGCCCATAGAGCAGTATCCCAGAGTTGTACCTCCTCAAATCGTGGTATCGGCAGTCTATCCGGGCGCAAGCGCTGAAACACTATCTAAGACTGTAGCCGCTCCCCTCGAAGAACAAATCAATGGCGCCAAAAACATGATCTATATGACCTCAAGCGCTGAAGACAGCGGAAGGGTCAGCATCAATGCATTTTTTGAAGTCGGAACGGATCCAGATGATGCCAAGATAGACGTCAACAACAGGGTTCAGATTGCGCTTTCAAGGCTCCCCGAAGCCGTACAAAGACAAGGGATAAGGGTTAATGAAAAATCTCCCAGCATGCTGTTGGTTTCCGTTTTTTATTCGCCCGACAAAAGCAAAGACACCACCTTTTTGTCAAATTATGCGCTTATCAATATTGCCGATGACTTAAAAAGAGTTAACGGGGTTGGGGATGTCGTTATTTTTGGAGCAAAAGATTATTCGATAAGGGTATGGATAGATCCTGAAAAACTTTCTTTGTACGGTTTGACACCCAAAGATGTTATCACTGCCGTCAAAGAACAAAATGCGCAATATGCTGCAGGCCAATTTGGCGCCGAACCTCTTGATGAAAAACAAATGTTCACTTATACTATTTTGGCGCAAGAGCGGATGAGCGATCCGAGAGAATTTGACGACATTGTACTGCGGTCCAAAAAAAACGGCGCTTCGCTTAAACTCAAAGATGTTGCCACAATAGAATTGGGGGCGCAAA
>JAUPLS010000124.1 GCA_030836805.1 Campylobacterota bacterium
AAAAAAAGGTTTTTTAGAATGGGTCAGCTGTTTTCAGATTCTATTGCTGCATTGGATGTAATGAAAAAAACTCCTTTTTTGCTTCATTATAAGGGAAATCTTGACTTGCTTCGTCGTCCCAGGGTTTCTATCGTAGGAAGCAGAAGGCCTTCGAATTATACGAAGCTGTTTACCTATAATATTGCAAAGGCTTTGGCAAAACGGGGAGTGTGTATTGTCAGTGGCGCTGCAATGGGGGTGGATGCTGTTGCGCATACGGGAGCAGGGGAGGAAAATACTATAGCCGTAGTGGCTAACGGCCTAGATATCCGGTATCCTTCAGTAAATAGGGCATTGATAGAGGGGATAGAAAAACAAGGACTTGTTCTTAGTCAATTTAATGATGGATTTAAGGCAACGACTTGGAGTTTTGTAGTACGCAATGAGTTGGTGGTTGCTCTGGGGGACATGCTGGTGGTTACCCAGGCAGATCTTGAGAGCGGCTCTATGCGTTCAGCCCAGTATGCACAAAAGATGGGCAAAAAAATCTTTGTATTGCCTCAAAGACTTGAAGAGAGCAGCGGTACAAACCTTTTGCTTTTGGAGGAAAAGGCGATCCCTATTTATGATATAGAAAAGTTTGCATCTTTGTTTGGAGAAGCGCCCACCGGCGTATCTTTACAGAAAGATGATTTTTTTTATTTTTGTCAAACTTCGCCTACGTTGGATGAGGCGTTAGCTCAATTTAAAGAGAAAGTATATGAAGCTGAACTAGAGGGGATCATCACGATACACAACGGTATCGTGAGACTACGATAAATTAGTTGGTTTGGTTGGTTTGGTTGGTTTGGTTGGTTTGGTTGGTTTGGTTGGTTTCTATTGTTTCAGCAGGCGTGAGTTGTCTGATGAGTTCCTCCAGGGATGCTTCTGGCATCATGCCCGCTTGGATGAATTGGACGTTCCCTTTTGTATCCAAAGCAATCAAAAAAGGAATATTTCCGTTCCATTCGGCTCTTTGGCTGATATAATTAACAAAATCTCCGCTTGTTTCTTCAGACACCGCAATGTAGTTTATACCTTTTTCTTTGGCAAATGCAGACAGCTTTGCATTATCATATCCTTGCACTTCAAGCGCTATGATCGCCAATTTATCTTTATATTTTTCTTGTAGATTGATAAGATGGGGAATGCTAGCCAAGCACGGCGGACATTTGTGCCCAAAAAATTCTAAAAAGATAATTTTGCCTTCAAGTCCTTTAATGTCTAGGCCTTCTTCTTTGCCATTAATTTCATAAGAAATCCCTTTAATATCAGTGATTGTAAAAGCATATTCTTTGTTTGGTGTTTCTTGCGCCTGCACATAAGAGAAAAGAGAAAAGATCAAAAATGCCAATGCCACTATTTTTTTCATATCTAAGCCTTTAAATATAATTTTAAACATTATACACTATTCAAGATGTAAAAATCGTGCAATGGGGTGTATTTAATTTAAAATAATTTACAAAAAGCATCTAGAAGCAAAGGAAGGGAAATATTTTATAAGGAGGAGTAAAAAATAACATTTCAGTTCAGGATGGGATATATCCTAGATGCTCTTGTAATGACATGGTACACCTCAAAGGTTAACCGTACACTAATAATCAAAATTATTGCTTGAATGAAGATGTAAAAATCGTGGAATAAGGAGTGCTTGTCTAAAATCATCTACAAAGAGCATCTAGAATCAAAGGAAGGGAAATATTTTTATAAGGAGGAGTAAAATATCATATTTCAGTACAGGATGGGATATATCCTAGATGCTCTTGTGATGACATGTTACACCTCAAAGGTTAACCGTACACTAATAATCAAAATATCGCTATACTTCACTCTTAAAAAAGGAGCAGGGAATGTTAAAAAGAATGTTTTTGGCGGTAAGCGTGATGGGTGTTATCTCTGGTTTGATTGCAAAGGATGACGTGTCGCTTGAGAGACGTATAGGCCAGATGCTTATGGTGGGATTTTACGGCACTACAGCAAAGGCAAATACGCAGATATGTCAGGATATTAAGCGCTATAATCTTGGCGGGGTTGTTTTGTTTGATTATAATCCTGTAGACAAAAATAAGCCTAAAAATATTGCTTCAAAAAAACAACTTGCCCAATTGACAAAAGAATTGCAAGCATGCAGTCAAGACGGAAAATTGCTTATTGCGGTAGATCAAGAAGGGGGGAGAGTGCAAAGACTCAAAAGTATTTACGGCTTTTATGGCAAATTTCCTACGTCCGCACAAATCAGTAAATTGAATCCCTCCCAAATTAAAACTACTTATCGAAAGATGGGTCTGGAGCTGCAAGGTGTCGGCATCAATTACAACCTTTCTCCGGTGGTTGATCTTGCGCTCAATCCTAGAAACCAGGTCATTTATGGGCTTGGGCGTTCTTTTGGAAAAGATCCAAAAAGTGTTGCTGCTTTTGCTTCGATATTTATTGATGCAATGCATCAGCATCATGTACTTACTTCACTCAAACATTTTCCGGGACACGGGTCTTCTTTAGGGGATACACATAAAGGCTTCGTGGATGTTACGCATGTTTGGAAAGAGACGGAGCTTGAGCCTTACCGCCTTCTTAAGGCCAAAGCAGATACGGTCATGGTTGCCCACGTGTTCAATCAAAAGCTTGATCCGGATTATCCGGCAAGCCTTTCATTTAAGACTGTCACACAAAAATTACGCCAGAATTTGGGCTATCGCGGTGTCGTGGTCACGGATGATTTGCAAATGGGCGCTATTTCACAAAAATACGGCCTAAGAGATACACTTAAATTGGTGATCAACGCAGGAAACGATTTGTTGCTTTTTGGAAATCAGCTTGATCCGCAAAAAGCCGTAAGTACCAAAACATTGGTCGGATTGATCGCAGAGTTGGTTAAAAGCGGTGAGATTAAAGAAGAAAATATTGATAAAGCTTATCGGCGCATTCAGAGACTAAAAGAAAAATTGTAAAAATTAATTTTTACAAGAAACGATTTGGACAACTGTTTTAATTTATTTTGATATAAGCAAAATGAAGTTATTATTTTTTAATTGACCGACGGTCGGTCAGAGGAGTTTGTATGGCAATTGTTGTAAACAAAGAAGAGAAGCGAAAAAATATTGCACTCTCTTGCAAATCACTGCTGCTTGAGCATGGAATCAAAAATTTAACCATTTCTGAAATTGCAAAAACAGCGGGCATCGGCAAAGGGACAATCTATGAATATTTCCAAAATAAAGAGGATATTGTTTTTGAAATCATGACCCTCTTCGTTACAGAATATGAGCAATATTTTTGTGAACAGATGAAGCAGAATATCTCCACCAAAGAAAAGATCTATCATTTTTTAAATCTACTCTATGTTGATGAGAAGGTGCAAAAACAGATCGCTATTTACAGGGAATTTTTAGCTATTTCACTTACAGATGCCACACCAAAGATGAGAGAATTTAGCCAAGACTGCCACGATAAATTTACCGGGATTTTGACGCAGATTGTTGAAGATGCGATCAAGAAAGGGGAGATTCTGCCTTTGGCGCTCAATCTGATTGGTGCGCTGAAAATATTTTCAACGGGTTTAGTGGTAGATTCGCAGCTGCTGGAGATAAATCCCCACAAAGAAATAGATTGTTTTGTAGAAACTTTGTTTGCGCTTATTACAATTAAGGATAAATAATGAGAATTTTATGGATGATAGCTTTGCCTATTTTGGTCTTTCCCCAAGTGCACAGTTTAAGAGATTTGATAGAACATGCCCATGTGCATAATCCGCTTATAGAGTCAAGCGAGCTTAAAAGCAAAGCGAAGGCCAAAGAAGTAGAAGCAAAGCAAAGCGCTTATTGGCCGACACTGGATATAGGCGCAAATTACAGCAGGGTCAATCCAAACTCTCTAATCAGCCCTGGAGAAACGGCTTCAGGCTATATTTCTGTAGGAATGGAACTCTATGACGGCGGAAGAAAAAATGCCCTAAAAAAAGCAAAGACATTTGAATACCAGGCTTCTTTGTTTGAACAAAAGGCTTTTTCGAAAAGCATTACTTTGGACATTGTCAACCGCTACTATACGATTCAAAAGCTCAAAGCAATGCTTTATGCATTGGATGGACAATCCAAAGAATTGCAAGCTCAGATGCTTCGTGTTAAAAAATTCACTGCGGCAGGACTGTCCACCCAAGAAGATATAGACAAGCTTCAGGCCGTCTATGAAGATAATCGCTATACGATAGAAAATACAAAACTTTTACTTGAAACACAAGAAGAAAATCTTCAATTGATAAGCGGGCTATCGGTTCAAAATATAAAAAAGAATCATTTTGAAGAACCTAAAAATATAAAATTTGAAGTATATGAAAACAGCAAGATGCTGCAAGCTAATGCCAATGCCCTTGAGGAAAATGCCAATGCCATTGATGCAGGATATAAGCCTCAGGTGGTATTTCAGGATACTTATACCAAATCACATTATGATGATCTGGTAAATTCAGGAGGATTCAGCACAGAAGGTTTATTGCTTGACCATCAGAATAAAGTCACACTTTCTGTTAATATGCGTTTGTTTGATCATGGAAAGATGAAAAAAGAGCGAGAGGCGGCAGTTTATCAAAAAATGGCCCTGGATGCGGAATATTCTCACAGAATACGTGAACAGAAGATGAATTTTAATCTATCCAGCAGCAGTCTTAAAACAATCCGTGTCAAGCTGGAGAGTGCAAACAGTGCACTTAAAGCAGCAAAGAGCACGTATAAGAGCATTGTTAAAAAATTTGAAGTCGGATTGGTGGACAACATTGCCTATCTTGATGCGCTGAACGAACAGACACTTGCGCAGGCACGCCATAAAGAAACACTCTATGAGTATGAGATAGCCAAATCAATTTATTATTATTATGCAGGAAAAGACCCCAAGGAGTTTGTAAGATGAAAAAAATCATATGGAGTATGGTGTGGATGATAACAGCAATGTCTGCGCAAGAGGTTTATGCAACCTTTCAGGTAGAAGCGCAAAAGAGTGCCAATCTTGCATTTAGCAGCAGCGGTATTGTGGAAAAAGTAGCTGTAGAGGTGGGAAGTGTAGTGAAAAAAGAAGATATCCTCTCAACGCTGCAAAATGATGATCTCAAGGCAATGCTTGAAAGCGCTGAGGTGGCATTAAAATATGCAAAGTCTGACTATGACAGACAAGTGAAGGTTAAAAAAATCATTGATCAGTCACAGTTTGACCAATACGCCTTTAAGTATGAAAACGCCAAAGTGCAGGCAGCATACCAAAAATCGCTCCTTGACAAAACAGTTTTAAGAGCACCTTTTGACGGAATTGTTTTTGAAAAAAGCCTAGAAGAGGGCGATGTGGTGAGCGGGGCGATGATCCGCACGCTTTTGAAGATACAAAGCGAACATGAGAGAAAACTGATACTGGAATTTGACCAAAAGTATCACGCCTCAGTCAAAGTGGGGGATCCGTTTAGGTATAAACTTGATGGAGATAAGAAAACCTATGAAGGAAAAATCTCCAAGATTTATCCTACGGTCAATGTGCAAAACAGAAAAGTGATCGCAGAAGTTGAAGCCAAAGATTTGATGGTCGGCCTCTTTGGCGAGGGAACAATCCTCATAGACGATAAATAAGCAGGAACGATATGTATAAATTTGCCATAAATCGACCGATCACCACATTAATGTATGCGCTGACTTTGGTTATCTTTGGGTGGATAAGTTTCAAATCCATGCCCGCAGCACTTTTTCCTAATGTTGATTTTCCCTTGGTCACGATCAAAACTGTTTATCCCGGAGCTGAGCCGACCACGGTCGAATCAGAAATAACCGAAAAAATAGAAGAAGCAATTTCAAGAATAGGCGGGGTGGATTCCATCATCTCTACAAGCAGCGACGGAGTGAGCATCGTAACGGTCAAATTCTTTTTGGAGCGCAATATCGATGAAGCAACCAATGACGTGAGAGACAAGGTCTCTGCGGTTTCTCTTCCCAAAGATGCCGAAACACCGTTGGTGAGCAAGCTCGATATTGGAGGCGCATCGGTCATCAATGTTTTTGTTACGGCAAAAAATGACACGGTGCAAAATTTGATGGTATTTGCCGATGAAAAAGTCAAACCGGTACTTCAAAAGATTAATGGTGTGGGGGCGATCAATATTATCGGCTACAAAGACAGGGAGATCAAGATCTATCCGGATATCACCAAGCTTAATCAATACGGCATAAGCGTTAGGGAGCTCAACAGTATTGTTGCGGAAGAAAATATTAAAATCGGCGGAGGAAAACTCATTGGCAAAGAAAAAGAGTTTATTCTTAAAACCAAAGCGGACGTGTTGAGTGTCAAAGAACTTGAAAACATCCATATCAAAAAAGGTATTAGGCTTAAAGATCTTGCTAGGATCGAAGACGGTTTGAGTGACGCCAAAAGCTACGCTTCTTATAACGGTGCAGAGGGGATCATGCTTGAAGTGCAAAAAATTTCGGGTACCAATACTTTAGACATTGTCTCCAGGGTTAAAGCAGAAGCACCTTTTTTGCAACAGCTTGCAGGAGAGAGATTTGAGATTAATATGCTCAACGATACTTCACCGTTTATTCTAAATTCCCTCAAAGATGTAGAATTTGATTTGGTTTATGGTGCATTTTTGGCTGTAATTATCATCTTTGTTTTTTTGCGCAATATGACCATTACGCTTGTTTCGGCACTTTCCATACCCACTTCCATATTCGGTACAATCGATTTAATGTACTTCATGGGTTTTGATCTCAATAAAATGACACTGATTGGGCTTACGCTTGCTATTGGTATTATCATTGATGATGCGGTGGTTGTGATAGAAAATATTTACAAAAAACTTGAAGCGGGCATGGGAAGACTGGAGGCGGCTTACGAGGGAGTCAAAGAGATCTCTTTTGCCATTTTAGCCATCTCGGCAATGCTTTTAGCAGTTTTCATTCCCGTGGCTAATATGAGCGGTATTGTCGGGAAATTCTTTGAATCTTTTGCTATGACCGTTGGTTTCGCGGTTATTATTTCTTATACGATAGCGCTAAGTTTTATTCCCAGTTTGAGCGCACGGACGCTTCACAAAAAAGAGAGCCGATTTTACACTGTGACCGAACCTTTTTTTAAGAGTATGGAAAATATTTATGCGGCGGCATTGCGTTTTGTGTTAAGGTTTAAGATTTTTACGATTATTTTTGTGTTGGCCGTTTTTGTA
>JAUPLS010000125.1 GCA_030836805.1 Campylobacterota bacterium
CATTGCTTGATGGCATTACCGCGGGAATTAAGCATGTAAGAGAAGAAGCAACTTTTCATTCTCCCATGGTCGGACTTTTTAATCTTTTTAATCTCATGGCAGCCGTGGGATCAGTGGTTATGCTGACCGGGAAAAGATTGGAAGAAGTCTGTGAGGTAGTAGAAAATTTTGCCGGTGTAGCAGGTCGTATGGAGGTGGTAAGCCGTGATCCGCTTATTATCGTCGATTTTGCACATACTGATGACGGGATGCATCAAGTACTTGATTCCATTAAAGATAGAGACATTTCCGTTGTGTTTGGGGCAGGAGGAAATCGCGATAAGAGTAAACGCCCCCGTATGGGTGCAGTAGCAGGCAAATTTGCCAAGAAAATTTATGTGACAAGCGATAATCCTCGTGATGAGGTGCCGGAGATGATACTCGAAGATATTTTGGTGGGCCTTGCCGGCAAAGATCATGTCGTAGCGACACCGGATAGAAGATTGGCGATTAAAATGGCGCTTGATGAACTCAAAAAAGGGGATGCACTTTTGATCCTGGGGAAAGGGGATGAGGATTATCAAGAAATCAAAGGTGTTAAGCATCATTTTGATGACAGAGAAGTTGTCAGAGAGCTTTTGGGGAATAGTGCATAAGGCTTATATGAGAATGGATAAGCTAATCTGCAATTAAGGAATTGGGAGTAAAATACTCTTAATTTAAATTTTAAAGGATTTATGATGGTGGGCAGTATACCGCAACCAGCGTTTTATATTTTTAAGTGTCAGCAGAGTGCACCTCCAGGGATGCCAAAGCCAAGCTGTGTAAGTCAAAATGATCCAGAGTCTCAGCAGCTTTTTCAGCACCTCGCACAAAGCCTGATGATGAAAGGAATTATCGGTACAGTGCAGCCGGTGCAGACAGGATGTTTGAACCGTTGCCAACAGGGTCCTGTTATGCTGGTTGAGCCTGGGCATACGATGTATGTGGGGCTGACAAAAGAAAAAATTGACCGCATTATAGAAGAGCATATTATCGGCGGAAATGTGGTGCAGGAATATGTGATACCGGAAGAAATGTGGGGTGAGCCTATTTCTCCGTCAGCCATGGCTAGGTAAAGTTGTTATAGGCGGGGGCATCATTCTGAACTTGATTCGGGGTTTACCGAAAACTTCATGGGCAACCATAGATTCTGAAATAAATTTGGAACGATATAATGTTGTTCCGCTTTCACTTCACAATTTGGAGTATAATAATATTGGCAAACAGATTTTGGTATAATTTCAAAGAAAGTGGGCAACAGTAGGATGTTGCTTATTTTTAAGGAGAATAGATATGAACATTACGATGCTTTATAGCAAAATTCATAGAGCAACAGTTACAGATGCAAACTTGAATTATGTAGGTTCCATAACGATAGATCAAGAACTTTTGGATGCCGCCAAGATGCGAATAGGCCAAAAGATAGATATTGTCAATGTTAATAACGGCGAACGGTTTTCTACTTATATAATTGCCGGAGAACGAGGAAGAGGAGATATCTGTCTCAACGGCGCAGCAGCTAGAAAAGTGCACAAGGGAGACAAGATCATTATCATAGCTTACGCAATGATGAGCGAAGAAGAAGCAGATAATTATGTGCCAAAGATCGTGATCTTGGACGATGACAACACCATCTCCCAGACTTTTGAAGGACTTAAATAGATGTTTGAAGGATTGGATTTGGGCAATATGGGCAAAATACTGGAGCAGATGCAGGAGAAAGCAAAAGCACTCCAGGAGGAAGCCAAAAATATTGAGTTGACAGCAAAAAGTGGCGGCGGACTTGTGACAGTAAAGGCCAATGGAGCAGGAGAGATCATAGATGTGATGATTGATGACAGCTTGATGGAAGACAAAGAATCATTGCAGATTTTACTTATGAGTGCAATGAACGATGTAATAAAAATGGTGGAAGATAACAGAAAATCACAGACATTGGGTATGATGGGGGGATTGAACCCGTTTGGCTTCAAATAGGATTCAATCCTTTTTTATATCAACAAGATAGCTGAACTCTTTGGACGATTGCAATTTGGCAATTTTTCTGGAGGTGGGCGATTTGTGTCCTTCTGATTTAATCACTTTTTTAAGGATTTTACTTATTTTCATCTGATTTCTCCTTCATGGGTTTACTCTCTTTTTGAGATAACGAAATCATACAATAGCACGATTACCGAACGGTAACAAAGGACAGACTATGAATGAAATGACGCAGGCCATAGCAAATGATTCTTTGGCAAAGATGAAAGCGTTGCTAAAAAGCGGCGCGGATGCAATCAGGCCTATTCTTATAGGTGAAGAGTATGATCTTGAGGAATATGATGAAATAAGCCCTCTTTTCTATGCAATACGTAAATATGCTTCCATTGAAATGATAGAGCTTTTGCTTGCACACGGAGCAAATATTCATGATGTAGATAGGGATGGGGTGGGCGCCCTGGATATCGCCATCAAGTTTAAACGCAAAGATGTTGTTAAATTTTGCATAGATAAGGGATTGGACTTAAATCAAACAAGGCGAAAAAGCGGCATTTTGCCTTTAATGTTGGCTTCTTGTTTTAGTGATTTGGAAATGATAGAGCTTCTCATAGAATCCGGAGCCAAACCGGACGCAAAAGACAGCTCCGGAGCCACAGCCAAAGATTATGCCAAAAAACTTGGGCAGAAAAAAGTGGTTGAATTTTTGGAAGAAAAAGGAGCCAGATTTAATCTTTATTCCAATGAATAAAATTTTTTACGTTGAGTTGGGTCAACCTTGAAACAGTCAAGCATTATAAAGCTTGCCTTCTGAAAAACTTTTCTATTCCTGCATTATAATTTTAAAATCCCATTGAGATATAGTCCGCTTTTATTATTGCCAAAATGTTATTAAATAATCCCCTTTGTTATCAAATTGTTACAGCTGTTATTTATGATTCATGTCAAATTTGACAGCAAGGAATACGTAATGAGTAAAAAAATAATTTTGTCTGCATGTGTTGCTTCGGCAACATTGATGTTTTCAGGATGCGGCGGGAGCAGCAGCAGCGAAACATCCGCTGAAGCAACCGGCACATTTATAGATGCGGCCGTAGCGGGGCTATCGTATGCATGTGACACTTCAGGAAAAAACGGAGAAACGGATGGGAGCGGTAAATTTACCTGCGAAGAAGGGGATAGCATTTCATTTAAGTTGGGTGCTGTAACGTTTGGGCCAGTTGAAGTGGAAGACGGGATGATTGTAACGCCTTATATACTGTATCCGAAAAATGATACAGCAGCGGTCAATCTGGCACAACTTCTGCTGACGCTTGACGGCGACGGAAACCCTGATAATGAAATTACACTTGATCCAAAACAGGTGGAAGAGATTATCACTAATCCGCTTGATGCAACAAATAGTGAGTTTGAAGGAGATGCTCAGCAATTCTTGAACCAGGCAAATTTGATACTTGTTGATGAGCAAACGGCAATTGATCACTTGAAAGAATCTGACACAGAAGCACCCGTTGTAACACTGCTTGGCGAAGAAACGGTTACTATCATGGTAAATACAGGCATGGTAAATACAGGCTATACAGATGCGGGCGCAACGGCTCATGATGCTTTTGAAGGTGCAATAGATCCTAAAGAGTCCGGTTCGGTCAATACCGCAGCAGCCGGTACCTATAGCATCACCTATACTGCAACGGACAAAGCGGGCAATAGTGCACACAAAACAAGAACCGTGATCGTGCAAGAAGAGCCGGTGGTTGATACGACACCGCCTATTGTGACACTTCATGGGGAAGCGACAGTAACCATTACGGTAGGCGCAACTTATAGTGATGCAGGAGCAACAGCTATCGATGATATAGATGGAGAGCTTACACCTATAATGAGTGGCAGTATCGATACGAACACGGAAGGAACTTATACGATAACGTATACCGCAACAGATGCGGCAGGCAATGTAGGAACTGCAACCAGAACAGTTATTATCAAAGAACCTGTTATTGAAGATACGACACCGCCGCAAATTACCCTAAACGGAGAAAATTCGATCACTGTTTACATGGGAACTGCTTTTGTGGATCCGGGCGCAAGCGCTATCGATGAAGTTGACGGAAGCGTAAATGTAACAACGAGCGGTACGGTAGATACCGGTAAAGTCGGAAATTATACGATAACGTATACCGCAACAGATGCGGCAGGAAATACGGCGACCCTAACAAGAACGGTTAATGTAATCGAATGTCAGAATGTTAATCCTATTACCGGAGGATGCGAGGACGAACCCACTGGGCCTACGGAACCCACCGATCCCGATGAGCCTACAGAACCTACTGAGTGTCAAGTTTATAACCCAATTACGGGCGAATGCGAAGACTAAAAAGAATAATAAAGGAGAAAATAATGTATTTTAAGTCAAAATTTTTAGCCAGATCAGTTGTTGCAGCCTCTGTATTGAGCGGGTCGCTCTATGCAGCAGAGTTCGCCAATACGAGTTTTTATGTCGCATATGATAGTGCCGATAAAACACAATATGCACTGGTAATGCGTTCTGTAAATAAAGTCTATACGCATAAGGCAGGGCAAATCCAAGCCGATGATCTTACGCAAATTGATAGTCAGTTTAGCAGTTTTCCTGTATACGATAACGGACAACTTTGTTTTTCTGCCCTTAAAGAGGGGGCTATGGGAGATGGCGGTGCATCCGCAATGGCTGGTAAATGCTATGATGTAAATTTTTATTATACCCAGAAAGAAGTGATCTCTGAGGGTGTGGCATTCATGCTTTACTATGATACGGCAGAGAAAGTTTATGAGGGGCTTGCGGGAAAACCGGATACTTTCCTTGCGGTAAAAGATGGTGAGACGATCAGCAATGAAAACAGTATTACAGAAGACAACTATACAAATTTCAGTTTTGATCATGCAACGGCTACAGCAACAATAACGGACTCTGCTGCCAAGCCTCAAGAGGCGTTGCCAACCAGCATTACGGGAACAATGACGTTAACCAAAGATAAGTTATGGCTGATCGACGGGTTGGTAGTTGTAGAGAGCGGTGCAACATTAACAATCGAGCCGGGAACAACAATTGCCGGATATGATGGTACAGGAGAGCAGACATCCTATATGATCGTAGATAAAGGCGCCAAAATTATTGCAGACGGTACAGAAACCGAGCCGATCGTATTTACTTCAACAAAAGTGGCCATCGACGGCGAAGCGCCTGCGGTAGGACAGTGGGGCGGTCTGACAATCATCGGTAATGCAGCAAATGAGCAGGTGAAGCCATATGAGGTAAACGATGCGTTTGTTGCCGGCAATACAGACATGGAAGACAACTCAGGTATCCTCAGACATGTGAAGATCCTTAACTCCGGTATCACTATGGAGACAGACAAAGAGATCAACGGCCTTTCTATGGTGGGTGTGGGTTCAGGTACAGTGGTAGAGAACATTACAGTGGATCTTTCGGACGATGACGGCATCGAACTGTGGGGCGGTACGGTAAACCTTACAAATGTCAACATTGCGGGATGTACGGATGACTACTTTGATATCGATGACGGATTCTCCGGAACAGTGAAAAACCTCAATATCACAACAACCACAGGTAACGCTGCAGTTGAGATGTCAGGTACGACACATGCGACGTTTGACGGATTTAACATTGTGCAGAACGGTTCGGCAAAAGAAGGCGGTATCTACTTCAAGGGGGATGTCGTAGGCGGACATTTCATGAATGGCACGATCGCAGACAACGTAAACGATACGTACGGCGCATTCTATTCCAAGAGTGCAGACGGCACCTCTGATACCGTAGATGCAGCCAATACCTCATTTGCAAACGTAACGATCGATGGTACTTCGGCAGGCGCGAAATTTACAGGTACTTCTGCGGCTACGCTTGAGGGAATTTATAATCAATAAAATTGTATATACAAATAGTAAGCAGCCGATACTGCTTACTATATTCTTTTTTTGTATATCATGCTGTTTTCTGAGCAGCAATAAACTTCAATTATCATAAAAAATATACTTAATTTTCTGTTATCACTTTGTTATCCCTCCGTGGTATATTTTCGCAAAAATATACCTTTGGAGAAAACCACATGCTTATGCTCTCTAAAAAACTGCTAGTTTCCATAGCAGCCCTAAGTACTTTTGCTTCTTTTGTCTTTGCGACTGAAGACGACATGGTGAAATCAATCATGAAGCTGCGCGGAGAAGTGGAAACGCTTTATAATCAGATCGATGACAACAAGGAAACGTATAAGTCACAAATGAAATCTTATACGCTTCAAATTTCTGATAGCGAAGCACAGATTAACAGACAAGAAACCTCACTAAAGCTTACCAACCAAAATATAGAAAAAACACAGAAAAAATTGGCAGCCCTGGACAGCTCTTCTGTAGATATCAAGCCAATGATCAATGATGCTATAGATCTATTGGTCAAAGAGATCAAAATTGGTATACCTTTTAAAACAGAAGAGAGAATAGCAGCGCTTTTGCAGATAAAAAAAGACTTGAAAAACGGCAATACAACACAGGAAAAAGCATTGGCGTCTGTATGGGCAAGCTATGATGATGCGTTGCGTTTGACCAAAGAAATAGGGCAGTTTAAACAAGAGATTACCATAGACGGAAAACAGACGATCGCAAAGATCGCAAAGATTGGTTCAGTAATGATGTTTTTTGCTACGCCTGACGAGAAGGTCGGATATGTAAAGAAAGAGAAAGATAAATATACCTATGTAACCGCCAAAGAGAGCGGAGCACGCGAACAGATCGTCAATCTTTTTGACGCATTGCAAAAACAGATCCGTACCGGATATTTTACGCTGCCCAATGCATTATTGCTGAGAGGAGTTAATTAATGAG
Source organism: Campylobacterota bacterium (assembly GCA_030836805.1). GTDB lineage: Bacteria > Campylobacterota > Campylobacteria > Campylobacterales > Sulfurovaceae > Sulfurovum. Next base: position 6,877 of record JAUPLS010000125.1, read on the forward strand.
AGTGATATTTAGATTATTTGCGGTGTTGCCTTTTTTGTTTTTTTGTTTGCATGCTGGTGAATTGGAAAAAGCCTATCAAAAAGAATACGCTTTTTTAAAAGCGCAAAAATCAGAACTTGAAAAGAGACTCGAAATCGATAAGGCAATGCAGTCGAGTGAGCTTGAGTCGGCAAAGACAAAGGTTGATTCGCTTCAGGAAAACCTTCTTGATCTCTCAGAGGAAACAAAAGTAAGTGCTGAAAAGCTTGAAAAAGTAACCAAAATACTCTCTGAAAAAGAGGAAAACGGCGACTTGACAGGGAATGTGGCGGATCAGATGCGTTTGACGCTTCATTCTTATGGCATAAAGATCTCTGACAATAATCAAACGAGTAATCTTAAGAAGATAGGACAGGTTTTTAATGTTGCAGCCAAGCTTTACGGAGATCTTTCGACGCTTTCTGTAGCCAAAGGCGATTTTTACCTGCCAGATGGAAAAAAAGTTAAAGGGGATATCGTTAAAGTGGGGAATATCGCAGCTTATGGTATATCCAAAGAAGCGGCAGGCGCATTGGCACCTGCCGGTTCGGAAGCCTACAAGCTTTGGAATGCGATGGGATCGTCAGATGATGCCAAAGCGTTTTTTGCCAAAGAGATGGCCGAAACGATTGACATTTTCATTTATGAAAATATGGATAAAGAAGTTGATTACGTTAAGGAGAAGAGTGTTTCAGATTCCTTGGAAGATGGCGGGTTGATCGGGTATATTATCTTTGCTTTGGGCTTTTTGGGGCTTGTGTTGATTGTTTTAAGAGTGCTTAACCTGTTTAGAGCAAACTCCAATGTAAATAAGATCACTGAAATTGTAATAGATAAAGTTAAAAACGGTAAAAAACATGAAGCTTTAGAAGCGATTAAGAACTATAACGGTTCAACAGCAAGGGTTATTAAATCTTTGCTAAGAAATATCGATAAAGAAAGAGATCATATCGAAGATGTGATTATGGAGAATATTCTCAATGAGAGTACCCAGATCGACAGATTTGGCAGTTTTGTTCTGGTGATAGCAGCCGTTTCACCATTGATGGGATTGCTTGGTACGGTTACGGGTATGATCGAAACATTTGATGTTATTACGGAGTTCGGAACGGGTGATCCCAAACTGCTTTCGGGTGGAATATCGGCTGCGCTTGTAACGACCATGCAGGGGCTTATAGTGGCAATCCCTCTTCTTTTGCTTGGCAACTTGCTTTCGGGATGGGCGCAAAATATCAAGGATTCAATGGAGCAAAATGCACTGCATATCGTAAACCTATACGAGAAACATAGGGGATAAGATGCTTTCTTCGGTTGAGTTTATCGACAGATTTGTCGACATTATGAATGGGGGCGGATCTGTCATGTGGGTACTGTTTGTGCTTAATTTTCTGCTTTGGTATGCAATAGGGTATCGTTATTTTATCCTCCGGCGGGGCACAAAAGGGAATGTGCGCCGACTCATTGGCAAACATGAAGAAAAAAGAGAAACAAAAGTAATGCACGGCCTTCTTGATTGTGCCGTTAACGATGCGCTGCAAGCAGCCAATGAAGCTCGTGCAATCGGTGTCAATGCAAGAAAACATATGGAAGGCGTTCTTCTTCCTTACTATTCAAAAGTCAATTCTTACAGAATCGCAGTCAAGACTATTGTGGTGCTAGCACCCCTCATAGGACTTCTTGGGACCGTTGTGGGAATGATAGAGACTTTTGATGCGCTTCAGAATAGCTCCATGTTTTCTCAGGGGGCAAGTATCTCCAGCGGAATCTCCAAAGCGCTTTTTACTACAGAGCTTGGACTTGTGGTGGCTGTGCCTGGATTGGTCATCGGACGTATGTTGGACCGCAAAGCAGAACGCTTTGAACTGGAATTTGAACAGATTGCGGACATTATTGCAACAAAGGATGTAAGATGAAATTTAGGCCAAAAAAACAAGAAGTAGATAATGTAGATGTATCGCCACTAATTGACATGGTTTTCATCTTGTTAATTTTTTTTATGGTAACAACAACATTTGTCAAAGACATGAAGCTAGACATTAACCGTCCTTCTGCTGCAAGTGCAAGTAAAGCAGATTCTAAAATCATCCGTGTCTATATCGATAATACCGGTCAAGTTTATATCGATAACCAGCCCGTTCAGCTCTGGGCGATTCAAAGCAAGGTGAGGGATCTGATGCGTACTTCCACAGAAAAGTCTGTGCTTGTGATATCTGACGATACTATCCCCGTCGAAACCCTCATAGACGTAGTTGACGAGTGTCGTATGTCCGGAGCAAAAGACGTCGCAGTCTCTACTTCCAAAGAGATGGGATAGTCCGCGATGATAAGAGAGTCGTTCAATATTAAGAGGGCCAAACGTTATGCGATAGTGTCGATGACAGCCGGTTTGGCACTTATGATGATCCTTGTTGTCTCATTTAATGCCAAAGTTCCAAAGAAAGAAAAACAAGTAAAAGATCCTATGCGTTATGTCAAGATGGCAAAGCAGCCGCCAAAAGTAGAAAAGCTTAAACCAAAGCCTAAACCAAAGCCAAAAGCCCAGCCCAAGGCGCCTCTGCCTGATCTTGGTGCGATGTTGAGCGGCTTGGCGATGAATATCCCTGAGTTTGTTTCTCCGGATATCGCAGGAGACGGCAAAAATATCTTGGGTGATGTCGCTGCCGATACAGCAATGAGCGAAGGCACGGTTGATTCAAAACCGAGAGTACTTTCACGGGGACCGTTGGAATATCCGGGCGATGCGGCTAAAAAGCGCATCAAGGGATATGTGATCTTAAATCTGCTTATTGCAAAAGACGGAAGCGTTGAGACGGCAAAAGTGATTGCCTCCTCGCCTGCAGGCATATTTGACCAGGCTGCATTAAGGGGCGTGCAAAGTTGGCGTTTTGAGCCCGCAAAATATAAAAATAATCCCGTCAAAGTATGGGCAAAACAAAAAGTCAGATTTGATTTCAACTAAGGTGAAAAGATGCTAAAAATTTTTTTGTTATTCCTATTGACTCTTTTCATAATGCATACCGTTCTTTATGCAGAAGAAAAAGAGCAGACCATCAATCATGTTGAGATTGCAATCGTCATGTTTTATGACGGAAAGTACGACAAGGCATTAGAAGAGTTGCAAAAAGCCAAAGATTCACATATGCAGATTGAGTGGGACAAATATCATTCGATTAGTGGCATGATTGCTCTAAAGAAAGAGAGATATGCTGAGGCGATTGTTTCGTTCAAAGAAGCGATCGAAGCCGTAAAAGTAAAAAAGTATGAATCACCCGTAGAGGAGAAAGCGAAAAAAGAATATCTTTTTTCGCTTTTTTCAGAAGAAAAAAAAGTGCAAGATCCTAAAGAAAAAAAGCCTGTTTTTGATCCGGAAAAATTGAGGAAAAATGAAATCGAGGAGCTTTATATCTATCTATCTCAAGCGTATTATAGGGCCGAACGTTATCAGGATGCTGCAAATGCCCTTGATGCTGCAGGAGATAAGGGAAGAGAAAATGCCTCCATGTTTGCGATGAAGGCCGATTGTTACTGGAAGGCTGAAGAAAAAGGTTTAGCTATCGATGCGTTGGGCCAAGGCAGCTCTATTTTTCCCCAGGATACGACTTTGCTTAAACAGAAGTTCTACTATTTTGCGGAATTGAAGCTTTTTCAGGCGGCCATAGAGGCGGCAAAAGCTTATATGAACAGAATCCCTGCAAGCGAGCAGGAGTTTATCGCTTTGGCACAGATGCTTATGGGCGGCGGCGAACCCAATGAAGCCATCAAGGTGCTTGAAGAGGCAAAATTGAAGTTTCCTGCTTCTGCAAAATTGCATATGCTATTGGGGCATTACTATAATCAAAAAAAGATGACTTTTGTTACGGCAAATCTCTTTGAAAAGGGTGCATGCTATGATCACAGGTATCTTAAGGAGGCTGCAGAGATGTATAGAAGATCGGGAGATCTTACCCATGCGCTCTATCTGAATTCAAAAATGACGGATAAAGCCGAAAAGACAAAACAGCAAGTTGCCATCTATGTGGGCAGAGAGGAATTTGAAAAGATTATTGCTTTAAAAGACGCATTGGATAGATATGGGCTTTTAAATGATGATGCTATGCGGTATGCCCTGGCTTATGCCTATTATGTATCCAGGGATTATGAGTCTGCTGAAACACATCTGAAGAAAATTCAAGATGACGAGCTTTTTTCCAAAGCCACCATAATTAGAAAAAATATAGAAAAATGTAAAAATAATCCGATGGAGTGCATATAAAATGAAACAATTATTGAAATGGGCAATGTGGTTGCTCATGTCTTCATCTTTAATTTTTGCACAATCTCAAAGCCGCGGAAGCGTATCGGTTCTGCTTTTTAGTAATGGCAAGCCACTGATCAACAATGAAGTAAAGTTTGACGGAACAAAAAGCTATCTGACGGACGGGGATGGTGCTTTGCATGCTGAAATTTCAAGCGGAAAACATCAAATAGAGATTTTTGGCAAAGACGCCAAAGGCCAAAACCTGGGGTATTTTAAAAAACAGATTACCATCAAGGAAAACAGAGATACCGAAGTGATTGCTACGCTTTCCAGGCAAGGCCCTGACAGTATTGACATCGATACTCCTGTGGAGGTTACGCAAATAAAAGATAAAAATGAAGAAGTTTCTACAGGTACGGGAACCTTGACGGGGACGGTTCTTTCCTCGGAGGGCAATACCCCCATTGCCGGAGCAAGAGTTTTTGTAAGAGGTACAGCCGTAGACATAAGGACTGATGAGAGCGGACGCTTTAGTGCTATGGTACCCTCGGGCAAGGCCCTTAGTATTTCAGTTGTGCACTCTGCATACAGCGCACAAACAGTTAGCGGCATCCTTGTACAAAAGAACGGAGCGGCCACGCGTACGGTTAAATTAACGCCGGCAAGCATGGAGCTTGAAGAGTTTGTGGTTCTTGCCCCCAGGATAGAAGGAAGCATTGCCAATGTGATGCAAGAGGAGAAAAAAAGCAGTGCCGTAACTAATATTTTAGGCTCCGAAGAGATGTCTAAAAAAGGTGACAGCGATGCGGCCGGCGCGCTTAAAAGGGTTACGGGGGTAACGCTGATTGGCGGAAAGAGTATCTATGTGCGCGGTTTAGGCGACAGGTACAGCAATATCGAGATGAACTCTATGCCGCTTCCTTCTCCGGATCCTACCAAGAGGGTTGTGCCGTTGGATATCTTTCCTTCCGGTGTTATCGGTTCCATGAAAGTGCAAAAAAGCGGCACTGCCGATATCCCGGCAAGTTTCGGAGGAGGATATGTCGATATTAGAACCAAAGAGAGCGCCAATGACGATTATGTAAAAGTCACTTTAGGAGCAAAAGGCAATAGCAATACAGGAAAAAAAGTGATCGACTATCAAGGGAGCGATAGTGACTGGACAGGTTTTGACGACGGATATCGGGATCTTGACCAAGAGATATTGGATGAGACGGAAGTTATCGTTGGGGAAAGTCCTACTTCGTTTACTACCAGGTACTATCTCAAAGAAGACCTCTCCAGATTTATACAAAACTATGTAGGAGAGAGAAAATATAATCTTGCCGAAAATTCATTACCCTTGGGCGGAAGTGTTGAGCTGGAAGTATCCAAGCATTATGATATTGATGATGAAAACAAAATCACGGTATTTGGAAACTACGGATATTCCCAGGATCATCAGTACGTTGAAGAGGAGATCGCAAAGTACGAATACGATCAAGCAGCAGGCATGCTGTATGATATTCCCAGCAATACCGGAATGGTATTACGGTCACAATCGGACTATTCTCATTCGGGAATCTTTAATGTCGGTTACAATTTTGCAGATGTTTTCGATCTTAAGTACACAAAACTCTATACGCACA
>JAUPLS010000126.1 GCA_030836805.1 Campylobacterota bacterium
AGAGTATCTCGCAAGTTTTCTAGGATTTTGATTTGTTTTTTATTTTGATTTGTTTTTTCATACCATGTATTGACTTGCTCGTTAAATTCTATTAATTTTAATTCTGGTGGTACAAAAATTTGTATCGATTTTATTGGTTCTTGTGTCAGTAGTGGATGGCTTGACCCTTCTGCCATAGAATTTAATTCATTTTCTTTCAAAATATAAAATAAATACTTTGAGTAAAGTGCATTTTTTGGTTTGGCAATTAGTGCATTATCTGAAACCCATATTGGTTTATTTTCCATATATAAACTTCCACAGTATGCACCAACTCTACCAATAATAATTGTTTCACCGTCTATGTTATGTTGATTTGTAAAACCTAAAATCCCATTTCCACCATATATTGGAATATTATTAATTTCTGATTCTTCTTTTGGTCTTGATTTTCCACTTTTTAATATTGCAATATCCCCAACTGTACCTTCCTCCCACTCCTCCTTTGCCTCTTCGATAAACCATTGACGAAAGAGAGTTTGGGCGAGGGATTCTAGGGTGTGGTTTTGGCGGTGGAGAAGGTCTATCTTATCATCAAGGCTACTTAACACCTCCGCAATCGCTTTTTGTTCTTCAAGGGGTGGAAGTTTAAATTCAAATTCTTTAATTAATTTTGGAGATGTGTGCCTAATTGATGTACCAGTCGCAGCACCAACAATAAAAGATTGATATTCACGAGTTCGCATAAGCCAATAAATAAAATCTTTAAAAACATCATCAGAAATAAATTTGACAAGTCCTACTCGTTGATTATGCAGATATTTGCAATCTTCGCATTTTGGAATTTTTGCAGAATAACCGAGAGTATCACCTTCCTTACTTAAATCGGTCATTGTTACAACAATATCACCTTCGCTAAAAATATAATCTTCTGGGTAACTTCCGTTAAAGTATTTGAATTTTGAAGATTTAAATCCGCCTCCAATATTAAAATTTCCTGGAGTTACTAAAATATCTGATGTTTTTTCAGTTGTAATATTTTCGCCTTTGAAGGCATAGCCGTGTTTGACCTCTATAATCTCCCCCAACTTACATTCTCTCCAACTACTCATCACCCACCGCCTTTGAACTATTTTTTACACTCTTTGACACAAACGATACAGAAGTTTTATACTCACAAAGCCCATAATATAAGGGTTTCAGATTATCTATTAAGCTATCTTTAAAACAAAATGACGAAAGCACTACAGAAGATTTTTTCATTTTGCACTCTCGATAAGTTTATAATGTGTGCTTCTACCTTGCCCATCTCTTGCTATGAGGTTTTTTTCTACTAGGACACCCAGTATCTCTTTTGTTTTTGTTTCTCCATAGCCTGTGAGATTTAGTGCCTCTTTTTTTGTGATTTTTTCATTGTCAAGAATATAGTTTAAAATCTTTTTCTCTTCTATTTGTAATTGGTCGTAATTAGGCACAATCGGTCGTAATCGGTCGTAATCGGTCGCAGTATCTCCATAATCGTCCGTATCCGATACTTTTCCCTCAGTTTTTACAATTTGTGGTCGCACAAACTCTATATCAAAAAAATCTCCCAACTCTTTTATATTTGATACTTTATTTACTTTTTGGATTTCATGTGATATAATCACTTCACAATTGCCTTCGGGATGCCCTTTGGTTCTGCCAAAGGGAGAAAATCTACACATTTAACAATCCTTTTAGCTTGCTCTTCAAACTCTCAAAATCATTTTTTGAAATCATACCGATTTTGTTTTCCAGTCTTTTAGCATCGTACACTCTACTTTGTACCAATAAAGCACTACTTATTTCATTGTTAAAATCAAAAGAAAAAAAGAAACTACCTTCCCTAATCGTCGTTGAAAGCGGTACACCGAAAAAAAGATTGTTATTATATTTCTTGACAATTACAACAGGTCTTGAAAATATCTCCCCTTTGCCATCTTGCTCATAACCTATATTGATACCAATACTTACCCAAAATATATCTCTTTCTTTAAAGATTACAGCTTTGTGTTCATCATGTAAACTTTTTTTGATTTCATTCCAGTTATCAAACTTTTTACTCATCAGCTACCGCCAGATTAATTTTGGCTAAGTTTGAAAGTATTCTATCGTTTAGTGCTTTTTCTTCGTTCATTTGTTCTATAAGGTCATTTTGGAGTGTGCTAAATCTCTCTTTGAAGTCAAACTCATCTTCAACATCTTCTAAGCCCACATATCGCCCAGGGGTGAGTACATAGTTTAGTTCTCTTACTTCTTCAAGCGTTGCGGACTTGCAGAAGCCTTTTATATCTTTGTATGTGGATTCCGTATCAGGTACGGAATGACGGGCTGGTTCAAGTTCAGAATGACGGGAGAGTTTCCAGTCGTGGTAGGTCTGTGCGATCTCCTCCGTATCATCATGACTCAGCTCTTTGGTACGACGGTTGATGAGATGCCCTTTGTTTCGCGCATCGATAAAGAGAATATCCTGTGTCGTTCTGCCTCGCTTCATAAACCATAGACTTGCCGGTATTTGAGTATTTAAAAATAGTTTTGCGGGAAGATTGACTACACAATCAACTAAATTTGCTTCTATAAGAGCTTTTCTTATATCTCCCTCACCGCTTGTATTGGATGTGAGGCTTCCTTTGGCGAGGACAAACCCTGCTGTTCCTGTAGGTGCTAGATGATACAAAAAGTGCTGTATCCAAGCGTAGTTAGCATTTCCTTGTGGAGGAGTTCCATATTTCCATCTGCCGTCATTTCGCAGCAGGTCGCCGCTCCAGTCTGAGACATTAAAAGGTGGATTTGCGATGATAAAGTCTGCTTTGAGGTCTTTGTGCGCATCGTTGAGGAACGAACCTTCGTTGTTCCACTTCACCTGTGAGCTGTCGATCCCGCGAATGGCAAGGTTCATCTTCGCCAGTCGCCACGTCGTCTGGTTGGACTCCTGCCCGTAGATAGAGATATCGTTGATACGCCCCTGATGTTCCACTACGAACTTCTCAGACTGCACAAACATGCCGCCCGATCCGCAGCACGGGTCAAAAACCCTGCCCTTATACGGCTCCAGCATCTTTACAAGCAGTTCAACAACGCTTTTTGGCGTATAGAACTGCCCGCCCTGCTTTCCTTCAGCCAGTGCAAACTCACCAAGGAAATACTCAAACACATGGCCAAGCACATCTGCACTTCTAGCCTTTGCATCGCCCAGTGCAATATTGCCGATCAGGTCTATCAATCCGCCCAAAGATTTGGCATCAAGATTGTCTCTGGCATAGACTTTTGGAAGCACGCCTTTAAGCGAGGGGTTGTCCCGCTCACACTCATCCATCGCCTCATCAACCAGCTTACCGATAACCGGTTGCTTGGCATTCGCCAGCAGATGCCCCCACCTTGCCGCCGGCGGTACAAAGAAGATATTCTCAGCCTTGTACTCGTCCTTATCCTCAGGATCAGCCCCGGCATACTCTCCTTCACCCAATTCAAGCTTTGTATACATCTCCTCAAAACTGTCTGAGATATATTTCAAAAATACTAATCCTAAAACAACGTGTTTATACTCTGCAGCATCAATATTTTTACGTAATTTATCAGCTGCTTTCCAAAGTGCAACTTCCAGTGACTCTTCTTGTTTTTTTGCTTTTGCCATGATCCCTGATCTTTGTATGTAGATAGAGGTATTTTAACTTAAACACACCTAAAGTTGGCTATTTAACCCAATTCCTCTCTTTCTCCGGCACTCTGCTGAGGAGTGGAGTTCGAAGCAAAGCCCTGAGGGTTCATCGCGAAGCATGCAGGATAAAGAAAGAAGCTCTCCTCAATCCGCATCCAAATACAAGCTTAAGGCCATTCCAGCAGAAAGACTGATTAAAAAAATCCGATCAAAAGTATTAAAATAGTGCTATACTGATAAAACAATATGATTTGAGGAGGGCCGATGAAACACATTGTTAATATCTACACCGAAAACAAAAACAGCGTACAGTTTTATCTGCGCAGCACAATGGCAACCTTTCACCCCTCAGGCACCGATCAGAAAAGTTTGGTTCAGTTTTTAGAAACCGAAAAGGCAGCGGAAATGATTTATGCGGTAAGTGAGGATTTTAAACAGATCACACCCAACTACAGCCGCAAAAAGCAAGATCCATCAAGGGTTGGCTATGATAAATCTTTCTATTTTAAAGGGATACAGTTTGCGGCCGATGACATCTATATCACCAACCCTTACCTGCATCACATTACCGGCTCTCCTACGGTAACCGTTGTTAAAAAACAAACGAATGGTTTTGTGGTTATTGATTTTGACCTTCTCAGGCTTCTTGAGCAGCTCAAACTGATAGAATACAACTCATTGTTTCATAAGATCAACAAGCTCGTTATCGGTACGGGTGCTGTTCTGCTTGGTGCGGTTTCACTTTTTTTGATCCTCTACGGAGGATTTGTTTTCATGAATCTCTTTGTTGGTTCGCTTGCTCATGATTTTCTGCATAACGTTTTTCAGTCTATTATCTCCATTACGATAGGCCTTGCGATCTACGATCTGGCAAAACATATTATCGAGCACGAGATACTATTCAAGGGAAGCATGCATGAGGAAGCTTCAGGAAGCACGCTTTTGGCAAAATTTCTCAACTCCATCATCATCGCTGCCTCCATAGAATCCCTCATGGTTATTTTTAAAATCGTTCTGGATGACTACAGCAAGATGATCAATGCGCTTTATTTGATTATCGGTGTCACACTTCTCATACTTGGGAGAGTCGCGCTGGTAAAATATGAAAAATGTGAGCGATAAAAACTGAATTTCTTGCGATGAACAAATATAAGCAAGGTTTTTCAAAAAAATCCTGCATTTAAAGCCGGCACCATTATGAGCCGATTAAATAAAAAAAGTCTACCCTTAAGAGATCTCTGCAAAACATGCAAAAGAAATAAAACTATACCCTACTTTAAAAATACAATTAGATATGCTATAATACCTTTATTAAAATAAAAAGGATATCTTGGAATGAATCCAACTGATCTGGGCGACAGGTGTTTCGCCTTTAAAACCTACTGTGGAAGTGCCGTATGACGCTTTTGCTTACCTATCTTTTTGTTGCTCTTGCAATCTCTTTTATCTGTTCTGTTCTTGAAGCTGTTCTGCTGTCAAGCACCAATTCCTATATAGAAACGCTTCCAAAAACGAATGAAAAGGGAATTGCTAAACTCAAAAGCTTAAAATCAAATATTGATAGGCCCATTGCATCGATTTTAATCCTAAACACATTTGCCCATACGATGGGTGCTGCCGGGGTTGGCGCGCAAGCGCAGGTGCTTTTTGGTGCGGAATGGCAAGCAGCGATAGCTTTTATTCTGACATTGCTAATCCTGTATGCCTCAGAAATTATCCCTAAAACCATCGGAGCGATCTATTGGAAATCATTGCTGATCCCCTCAGCCTATGTCATTTCATTTCTGATCAAGCTAACCTATCCTTTGGTATGGTTCTCTTCGTTTATCACCACTTTCATCTCAAAAGGGAAAAATAAAAACACGAATTTTTCACGCGATGAAATCATGGCGGTCGTAGCTATGGGAGAAAAAGAAGGGTCTTTGATGAGCAAGGAGAGCTACTTGATTGAAAACCTCCTGAAACTAAAGCATGTCAAAGCCAAAGACATCATGACACCCAGAAGTGTTGTCTTTGCACTTCCCTCTACCACTACTATCGGCGAAGCGCTTAATGAGGATCGATTGTACATCCACTCTCGAATTCCGATTTTCGATGAATCGATCGATCATGTAATAGGTGTAGTATTTAACCAAACTATCCTTGAAGAGAGTATTGAGGATCATGACAGCAAAACGCTTGATGCTATCGCATTCCCGGTACACAAAGTCTCTGAAAATGTTCCCGTATTCGCACTGATCGATGTATTCATCAAGAAGAAAACCCACCTGTTCGTCGTATATGATAACTACGGGCAAACATCCGGTGTTGTTACACTGGAAGATGCGATTGAGGCCTTGCTGGGGGTTGAAATTGTCGATGAAATGGATGAAGTGGAAGATATGCAGGCTTTTGCCAAAGATAAAAGCAAACTTTTCCAAGACCGTATGCTGCTTGAGAAGAAAAGGCTCCAGGCTATCAAGTCTGCTTAAGGCTTTTGGCGGCGGGCGGCTCAAACAGCAAGCGCCCAAAAATTTATCCTTGAAACTCCTTATCCTTCTTTCAGAATAAAATTAATTGGTTTGCATATTTTGTAAATTTTTCATCATCTCTTGCATTTGCTTGAGCTCTTCTTGGGTAGGCATTCTGCCGGGAGCCCCCCTATTTAAATCGTTGCCGTACACCTCTTCCAGGGATTTAACCGGAAAATCAGGTATGTCAAATTCGCCGGAATCGATCAAAACATTAAATTTGACACTTGTGGCCTCCTCTGTATGTTTTATACCCATAACATCTGCCTGAATTTTGAGTATAACGCCTTTATGAATCCACATTTTTGTCCCCATCGCTTCCCAAATCTCACAATCATAGCCAAGCACACTGCCGCTGCCTGTCTTTTTTCCACCCATTTTCTCAAACATCTCTTTTCCCATTTTAAGCATGTCCTGTCCGTCTGATTGTCCGGGCATCTCAAGCGATTGTTTGACAATTAATTTTTTATCAAGGTCAACCATATAGACGGTGCCGTGGTCCATTTTCGTCATTGAATTGATTTTTGCGGCCCGCCCCATTACGGTAGACACTCTTTCCTCTTTTTGTATCTGCAGAGTGCCCCATTCATCAAACACAACCTTGCGCTTTCCGCTGGTCTCATTCTGCATCCCCATGACATTTCCTCCTCCGCTGATAGCATACTCAATCACCCCGGATTTGATCTCATAATATTTTGCCTCACCGCAAAGTACACTAACAAACGTGCCAACCAGCGCAAACAGTGCCACAACCTTGTTATATTTCATTTGCTCTCCCTTCATTAAAATACTTCATTATAGCGATATTATTCTTGCTGCAATCTCATTGATAAAAACATTAGGACTCTTTCCATTTTTGGTATGGGTTTTTGATCAGGTTTGCATTATAGTATCTCGGATCGCCCGTTACCTCCCGATCGATCCAAAATGGTAAAATGATCTGTTGATCCTCGCTTTCCAGCTCCACTTCAGCCACAATCAACCCTTCATTCTCCCCCAAAAACTGATCTATTTCCCAAAGCGTATTCTTATACAAAACCTTATAGCGATACTTGGAGATAATCGGTTTTTCGCACAACAGTTCAAGCATCTCTTTGGCTTCATCAACAGGAATAATATATTCATACTCAAGCCTGGTGGCTGTCCCCTGGCTCTCTCCTTTGATCGTCAGATACCCTTTTTCGCCTACCACCCTTACTCTTACCGTACGCTCTTTTTGGCGACTCAAATAGCCCTGAATATACAAAGTACCGTTTTCTTTCGGCCAGACATCCCTTACAAGAAATTTACGCTCGATCTCTACACCCATTACACTGTTCCTTTATCAATCAGATCTGTGCACACCATCAAATACCAAATAGGCATCCATGCTATCTCTTAAGTTTCTTTTCCCACTCAAGCGTTGTTTTACATATGACTTCCAAATCATCATACTGCGGCCGCCAAGAGGTAACTTGTTTGATTTTAGTGTTATTGGCGATCAAAATTGCAGGGTCCCCTGCGCGTCGCTCTTTGATCTCTACAGAAAAATCCACTCCGCTTACCTTTTTCATCGTCTCGATCACCTCTTTGACCGAAAATCCTTTGCCATATCCGACGTTAAAGATATCGCTTTCATTCTCATCAAGATAATGCAAAGCTTCTATATGGGCTCTAGCCAAATCCACCACATGAATATAATCCCGAATGCCTGTACCGTCGGGTGTAGGATAGTCCTCTCCAAAAATATACATCTTTTTTCTTTTGCCTACGGCTGTCTCCGCGGCTACCTTGATAAGCAATGTCGCATTATGCGTAGATTGTCCGATGTGTCCATCCGGGTCACTTCCGGCAACGTTAAAATACCGTAAAATGATATACTTAAAGTCAGGATAAGCAAATGCGGTATCCTTAAGAATTTTTTCACTCATGAGCTTGCTCATGCCGTAAGGATTGATGGGGTCAGCAGGATCACTTTCCTTCAATCCTGTTTGCAAATCGACAAGGCAAGAATCAGGCTCACCATAAGTAGCTGCCGTAGAAGAAAAAATGAAATTTCTGACGTTATTTTCAACAGCACACTTGACAAGATTGGCCGTGTTGGCCGTATTATTCAAATAATATTTAAGAGGATTTTCAACACTTTCGGGCACAACAAGTGAAGCAGCAAAGTGCATAATCGCATCGTAGGTATTGTTTTGCATCAAGGTTGCTATCTCTTTCCAATCAGAAAGATCCTTTTGAATAAACTCGAGTGATCTGCAGTGCTCCTTTGCGATCTGCATCAAGGCATCTACCGTCTCTTGAAAACCTGTCGAAAGATTATCAAGGATGGTGATTTCATGTTGACTCTCTTCGAGCAATAGTTTAACCACATGACTTCCAATATATCCCGCTCCGCCTGTCACTAAAATATGCTGTTTTTTAATATTCTTTCGCACTGCTATTCTCTCTTTTTCTATCATATACAAAAGTATAACAAATGATGTGTGTTATTTGGATAAACTATTCGATACGCCAATGTGCCCGCTAAAACACAAAAAATCAAAAAGAACAAAAAACGATATTCAAATTTCATGCATCATTCACGTAAATAGAATATAATATAACATAACAGATAATTTTATAAAAAGGAATCAAAATGAGAAAGATACCGATACGATGGAGTCTGCGGACATTTTTAAAATTAGGCCTTTTGTTTGGAATAATGGCTATTGTACAAGGGTGTGCCACACATGAAAATTTCGTTAAAAAACATGACCGCTGGGTAGGTCAAAATATCGCTCACTTCATAGCAAAGGCGGGCTACCCGGATCATACATTTATACTGCCCAACAAAAATAAAGTTTATGTATATGAGTACTCCAGAATTCGCAGCATACCATCCATGCCTGTCATGGGATATGGATACTATGGGTATCGGTATTACGGTATGTTTGGATACAGTCAAGATATTGTTACCGATAGCTGTAAACTTTTTTTAGAAACGGATGCCAAAGGTACAATTGTAAAATGGGGCTCACGCGGTAATCGCTGCATCTCAGAGTAGTCTAATTTGCCTAATCTAGGCAAATTAGACTTTGAAGAAAGTACTTTAATCTTCAAAAATAATAATATCGTAATTACTTTTTGCCACTAAAGCTTTACTTGAATGAACAGAGCCGTTACGATTGATTCGCTTAAGCTCATTGCGAAGCTGATCTATTTCTTCTTGCATCTGGTCAATCTGCTCTTTTAGCTGCAACACAATATCCACTCCTGCCAAATTGACACCCATCTGACGTGTCAACCGCAATATGAGCTTCATGCGGTCAATATCCCTTTGTGAGTATAGACGCATCCGCCCCCCTGTCCGGGAAGGCTCCACAAGCCCTTCTCTCTCATACTGCCTCAGCGTTTGAGGATGAATTTCCAACATATTGGCTACCACCGAGATAAGATAAACCGGTTCATCATAACTATGCATCCGCCCCTCCTTATAGTTTGGTTTCCAACAAGGATCTAAGTTCTTTATCAAGCGTATCCACATCAGGCAAAATGACGTTGGCCACCAAATACAAATCACCCATCATCGCTGTTTTTCTGTCAGGTACACCTTGCGCCTTGAGTCTAAACTTTTGACCATTTTTGGTATTTTGCGGCACTTTTAATGAAACTTCTTTTTGAGGAGTGATAATTTGAATTTTTCCGCCAAAAAGTGCTTCTTTTAGCGGTACATCAAATGTTTTATAGAGATCATTCCCTTTTCTTTCATACTCTTTGGATGGAGCCACCTCCACACTCAGCAAAAGATCTCCAACCTGACCTTGATATTGTTTTCCTTTGCCTCTTACACGCATTGTCTCGCCGCTTTTAATGCCTGCAGGAATCTTGATATCAAAACTCTGGCCGCCAACCGAAACATTGTGTTTGCCGCCAACGATAGACACCGTAAATGGTATCGTAATGCGTGCTTGTAAATCTAAATCCGGCATACCGCCAAAGCCGCCAAAGCCGCCAAAACCGCCTTGTGCGCCGCCGAAACCGCCTCTTGCGCCGCCAAACATACTTCTAAGTATTTCGTCAAGATCTATATCTGCACTCTGTCCGCGTGCAAAATCATGGAAATTCTGTCCCCCGAACATTTGATCGCCATATTGATCATATTGCTGTTTTTTCTGGGGATCACTAAGAACTTCATAGGCAGCATTGATTTCTTTAAACTTCTCTTGGGCACTCTCTTCTTTATTGATATCGGGGTGATATTTTCTTGCTAATTTTCTATATGCTTTTTTAATTTCATCAGCGTTCGCATTTTCACTTACACCCAGTGTTTCATATAAACTTTTTGCCATCTTTTTTCCTGCAGCAATCTATTGCTTCATTTTTATACAATTATATCAAAGTAGTTTAGTCAAAGTCAATCAAGTTTATACAAAATTATTTTAAATATGGCACAAGTTCATACCCCTCATATCTCAATTTCATAATCCCGCCCTTTAGGTTAATCACGTTGTAGCCTAATTCATTGGATAAAAATTTAGAAACTTCCGAAGTTCGGCTTCCGGTGCGGCATATGAGTGCGAACTGCTCATCTTTCTTTATAATTTTATTTAATTGATCCAAAAAACCTTGAACATCAAATCGCCCCTGCTCATCAAAAAACATAATCGTATACGCTCCTTTAACGATGCCTGTTTCTTTCCATTCAGCAGGTGTTCTTATATCGATAATCTTCATGTTTTTCTCCATAAAATCCGGAGTAGCCCAAATATCTTGCAACTCTGCCATCGATACAGTCAATGTCATCAATAGCCCTAAAAGTATTTTTCGCATATGATCACCTTTTATTTTTTTGTCATTGTAGCACAACAAAATAAATTGAATATACAAAAAAATCGGAAAGAAAATAAAAAAAGTATTTTATAAAAGTAAAAGCAGATTAATATATGATCAAAGTGAAACCGATCAGGTTCCACCCCATGAAATTAATGCAAGAAATGTCTGATGCCCGTAAAATAGAGTGCAATTCCATGCTCATTGGCCGCCTGGATCACTTCATCATCGCGGATACTTCCCCCCGGTTCGATGATAGCTTTCACGCCTGCGGCAGCGGCGGCATCTATGCTGTCACGGAATGGAAAGAAAGCCTCAGAAGCCATCGCTGCCCCACCCACGTCAAGACCCATCTCTTTAGCTTTTTTAAGTGCACATTGAGCTGCATCTACACGGCTTGTCATGCCCATACCTACGGCAACCATTGCTGAATTTTTGACATAAACAACACAGTTAGACTTCGTCAACCCGGCAACTTTCCATGCAATTTCCATATCTTTCATCTCTTGCGGGGTTGCCTTGAGTTTGCCTTTTTGTTCTGCCTTGTGCACTTCATTGTCGCAGATACAATCACTGTTTTGAAAAACAAAACCACCATCAATATGCTTGAAATCTGCAGGATCATGGGCAAGCACAAGTTTTTCATTGCCTTGCGCAAAAAGTTTTATACGTTTTTTGCTTTCAAAAACCTCTATGGCCTCTTTGTCAAAATCTGCTGCGATGATTACTTCAAGAAAAATCTCATTCATCTTTTCTGCCAATGCTTTTGTCACAAGGCCGTTAACCGCAACCACACCGCCAAATGCCGAAACAGGATCACATTTAAGTGCTTCAGTATAGGCATCCACAAGGTTTTCTTTGATAGCAAATCCGCAAGGGTTCCCGTGCTTAACGATACAAACTGCATTCTCATCACCGAAACTTGCGGCTATTTTAAGGGCTCCATTGACATCGGTAAGGTTGTTAAAACTTGCTTCGCCTTTAAGCTGTTTGAAATTTTTAGTAAAAAATCCGTTAAACTCATACAATGCGCCTTTTTGATGCGGATTTTCTCCATAACGCGTATCAAATACTTTTTGGCCCGCAATAAACTGATAAGCGCCAAAACCTTGGTTAAAACGACCGTTCATATAGTTTGCGATCATCGCATCATAAGCTGCAGTGTGCTCGAAAGCCTTAATCATCAGATCCCTTCTAAACTCCAATGTATCTTCTTTCTTTTCTATGGCTTCAAGTACCGAAGTGTAGTCATTCACATCTGTCACAATAAGCACGTCATTGAAGTTCTTTGCTGCGGAACGCACCATAGTCGGGCCGCCGATATCTATATTTTCAATAATCTCTTCAAAATCATCTGTTCTGGCAATAGTCGCTGCAAACGGGTAAAGATTAACACATACAAGGTCTATACCTTCTACGCCAAGTTCTTTGGCCTGTGCAACATGCGATCCATCCGCACGTTTATACAAGATACCGCCATGCACATAGGGATTAAGTGTTTTTACGCGTCCCTCAAAACATTCAGGAAATTTGGTTACCTCATCTATCTCTGTGACCCTAATCCCTTCGCTGCTTAATGTCTTATATGTTCCGCCTGTTGAGACAATCTCCCAACCCAGCTGTTCCAATCCTCTTGCAAAAGCTACGATACCGTTTTTATCGCTTACGCTTAATAGTGCTCTCATACAGCTCTTTCCTTCTTTATATATATTTATCGCTTATCTAATTCCGTATTTCTTTGGGAACCTAAAAATTACAAATCTTGTTCAATCGTCTTGGCAAAAGTAGTAAAATATATCTCTTTGATTTTTTCCAAAGGAAGCTCCACTTCGTTTACCTTGACTTTATTGCCGCCGACTGTTCCAATTGTTTCAGCTTTGATTCCCAGGCCTGCTGCCATTTTCGTAAATGTTTCAAGATGCTCATTGCCCACTTCCACAAGCGCTCTGCTTTGCGTTTCATCAAAGATGTCTCTACTTTTATTTACTTTAATATTTGCAACAATGCCCTTGTTGGATACTGCGGCCATTTTAGAAAGCGCAATAGCGATACCTCCCAGATTCACATCTTTTGCAGCTTTAAGCAGACCCTTTTTATTCGCTTCGATCACAAGCTCCCAAAGTTTAAGCTCAGCACTATAATCAAATGAAGGCAAAGACCCTACCGTTTCACCAAAAAGTTCTTTAATATAGAGTGAACCGCCAAATTCTCCCCTGCTCTCACCCAAAAGCATAACCGCGTCGCCCTCTTTTTGGAAAACACTTGGAAGTACTTTGTTTTGACTTTCGTTGAGTCCTACCATTGCAATTGCAGGAGCAGGAAAGACGCTTACTCCATTAGTTTCATTGTAGAGAGATACGTTGCCGCTTACCACAGGAGTATCAAGCTCCAAACACGCTTCTTTGATGCCCTCGCATGCCTGAGCAAATTGCCACATGACCTCAGGATTTTCAGGATTGCCAAAATTGAGGCAGTCCGTGATAGACAAAGGCCTAGCGCCGCTCATTGCTACATTGCGTCCGCTTTCTACCACCGCTAACGCAGCGCCTTTTTTGGGATCTATATAGCAATAGCGAGGATTACAGTCAGAACTCATCGCCAATGCCTTGCCGTTTTCTTTAATGCGAATACAGCTTGCATCAAGGCTTCCTGGCCCTTTGGCGGTATTGGTTTGCACCATTGAATCATATTGGTTATATACCCACGCCTTGTCAACCACTTCTAATGATGCTAATAATTTTTCATACGCCTTCTGGTCTGCAACCATAGAGAAGTCATTCACTGTTTTTGCATTCACCTCATCAAGGTATTTTGGTCTTGACGTAGGCCTGTCAAGCATAGGAGCTTCTTCGCTCACTGGGGCAATAGGCATATCTGCACACTTTTCGCCATGCCAGAAAAGCTCCATGCGTCCCGTATCTGTTACTTCACCGATTATTGCTGCATCAAGTCCCCATTTTTCAAAGATATCGATGATAGCCTGTTCACTTCCCTGCTTGGCACAAATAAGCATACGCTCTTGTGATTCTGAAAGCATAAAATCATAGGGTGTCATCCCCTCTTCTCTTGCCGGCACTTTATCTAAATGCATAATAAGTCCCGCACCCGTTTTGCCTGCCATTTCGAAAGAAGAAGAGGTAAGCCCGGCAGCCCCCATATCTTGAATTCCCACAACGTGATCGGTTTTAAAGAGCTCCAAACAGGCTTCAAGCAAAAGTTTTTCAGTAAAAGGGTCACCCACTTGAACTGTAGGGCGAAGCGATTTTGACTCTTCAGTAAAGCTATCTGAACTCATCACTGCTCCGCCAAGCCCGTCACGTCCCGTCTTGGATCCAACATAAATGACAGGGTTGCCGATACCTGATGCCACACCAAGAAAAATCTCATCCGCTTTTACAAGCCCCAAAGAAAAAGCATTTACAAGAATATTGCCATTATAGCTCTCGTCAAAACTTACCTCACCCCCGATAGTCGGTACGCCCATACAGTTGCCGTAACTTCCTATGCCTTCTACTACACCGCGCACGAGATGCCTTTGGTATTTGCTTATCTCGCTGTCTCCTTTGACTTGACCAAAACGAAGCGCATTAAGGTTGGCAACAGGCCTGGCACCCATTGTAAAAATATCTCTAAGAATACCCCCTACGCCTGTCGCAGCACCCTGAAAAGGCTCAATAAACGAAGGATGATTATGGCTCTCCATTTTAAATACGGCCGCCATTCCTTCACCAATATCAATGACCCCAGCATTTTCTCCAGGACCCTGAATGACCCATGGTGCCTTGGTAGGAAAACCATTGAGATATTTTTTGCTTGACTTGTAAGAGCAGTGCTCCGACCACATAGCCGAAAAAATACCTATCTCGACAATATTTGGATGACGCCCATCAAGGATTCGAATAATCTCTTGATATTCTTCTTTGCTTAATTTGTGATTTTTTAAAACTTCATCTAGATTTTCAATCTGTGACATGATACGGTGTCCTTTGAGGAGGTAAATAAGGCTATAATTATAATTAAAAAGTGCTAAATAAGTGATAAATAGGTAAAATCAATCATCAAACTAAAAGGGCGATAATGAATAAAATATTACAAATGCTCCAACTTCAACAACACCTCAACGATTCCACGAATGGGAAAGGATGGGAAAAAGGTATCACTAAAAACGGTAAACTTATCGATTGGAAACGCTGCACCTATCTTGAATGTGCCGAACTCATAGCGAGCTATCCTTGGAAGCACTGGAAAAATATCGACGCAAAACCCGACTATGAAAACATCAAGATCGAAGTCGTAGATATCTGGCATTTCATTATGTCTCAGGCCCTTGAAGACTACAAGATCAAAAACCTTGGCACAATCGATGCTTTGGCACGATCAATTCATGCTTTGCCCAATTATAGTATCTTTGCGGCACCTCTTAGCATGACAGACAAAAATTATTATGAACAAATAAAAGTGGTTGAAAAACTAATCAAAACACTCTTCTGTGAGGCATCTACCGAAAAACTCATTGAAGCATTCATCGATATAGCGATCCAGTCGGGGCTTAATCTTGAAGCCTTGTACAAACTTTATATTGGAAAAAATGTTTTAAACCAATTCAGGCAAGACCACGGATATAAAGAAGGAACCTATCATAAGCTGTGGGAGGGGATTGAGGATAATATTATTATGCAACAACTCCTAGATAAGTACGAGGAATTTACAGCAGATGAACTCTATAATGCGCTTGAAGCTGCCTATCCACAAAATTGACACCCCTCCCTCTATTTAAATAAAGAGGGGGATGATTCTGTTGTTACGGATTTATTCTACTACTCTAGTCAAATCTTTTTGTACAATTTGATTGCCCATCACGGTGATTTCTGTTGCAATACGGATATTTTTAGGAGCATCATATCCGCATTCATGCCCGCACTGCACCGTTCCCACAAGATAATACCGCCCGCTTGGAACACCATAAAAAGCAAAATTGCCTTGTGCGTCTGAAGCTGTAAATCTTAAATAATTAAACAGCCTGGAATCTGATTCATCCATTGGGTAGCCGCCAAGATAGCTCTCTTTATACCACTGTCTTGAGTAGCTTGTTAATGGATTAAGATACAACCTTGTTGATGAGCCTAAAACCCTTCTGTTGTAACCATCTGCCAAATAGATAGTCCCTTTAACCGTCCCCTTGCCTGTTTTTAACAAGCGGGCATATTCAGAAACCGGAAAAGGAATGCGTTGAACTTTTTGTTGGCTCATCTCGTCGGTGATTATCATCTCATCCTCTGTGATCGTTTCGGTCTCATCTTCAAGGTCCGAAATATCTACATTTTCCTCTTCGGCGCTGCTTTGGCCTCCCCATTTTGGATATCCTGAAGAACGTGAACCATCCTCCGAAAGAGAAAGTTCTCTTTCTACACACCCGCTAAAAAGAAATACCATCATAAATAATATGAAAAATAAAGATATTTTTTTTGTCATTTTGTTCGCTTCCTTTTATTTCATAATCTGAATTATACTGTATTAACTTTAGGAGTATCCACAAGCATTAACAATAAAACTGATCATTTTTTTTGTTTTTTTTATGGTTTTTCAAAAAAATTTCTAAATATCCTTTAGCCTGTTCATTTCCGGTAAATGCTGCTTTCTGATACCAAAATGCCGCTTTTTGACAATTTTTCTTCACCATTTTCCCGTGATGATAGCGTTTTGCAAGCTCATGCTGCGCCTGCGGTTCACCTTCGCTGGCAAAGCGGTGCAAGTTTTTTACTTTTCTTTTTTCTTTCCTGTAATACTTCAGGGTATTGAAAAGAAACCAACACAAAAAGAGAAACAAAAATGCCGCCGCATAGACCTCAAGGTCCCTTGGGGTAAAAAATTGATCCAGGCCTTTCATTTTATTTTCCCAAACAAAATTCGCCGAACATTTTATCGAGTATCTCTTCGCTGTCGTATGGTTTAGAGATAGAGGAAATCATTTTAACCGCCTCTTGCAGATGATAGGAAAAAAATTCTAACTCTCCATTTAGCAGCGGTGTTTTTGCCTCCTGGATCGATATTTTCGCCTTTGTTACGGCATCTATTTGGCGTGCCGTTACAAGCATTAACTCATCACCTTGGCCGATAGTGTCAAAAAGATTTTCTAATTTTTGAGTGAGATGCACAAATCCTTTTTTTGCACTTACTTCTATGGGGCCATACCTATCGAGTTTTGATCTATCAAAACAATGTTCCAAATCTGTTTTATTGATCGCAACAATACATTGTTTTCCTTCAAGGCTGTCGATGAGAGTCATAATTTTTTCATCTTCCTCATCAAATATCCTGCTCCCATCAAATAATGCAATGATGACATCTGCTTCCTCTATCGAACTAAGCGATCGCTCTATCCCTATCTTTTCTATGCCGTCCTGAGCATCACGAATACCTGCGGTATCTACCAATCTAATAATATGAGAACCGATTCTCACCTGTTCCTCTATAGTGTCTCTTGTTGTGCCCGCAATATCACTCACTATAGCCCTATCATAACTAAGCAATGCATTCAGCAGAGAACTTTTGCCCACATTTGGCTTGCCGATAATGGCTACCCTGAAGCCTTCTATCAATCCTTTACGCCTATAGCTGGCATCAACAATCTGTTCTATTTGAAATGTAAGGCCATCAAGTTGATCAAGAATACTTTGCATAATATCATCAGGGATATCTTCTTCTGCATAATCTATCATCACTTCAGAATAGGCTAGCGACCTAAGCAAAGCATCTCTGGTCTCCTCTACAAATATTTTGAGTTCGCCCTTGAGTTGTTTGGCCAAAATTTTAGCAGCATCCACACTCTTGGCTTCAATTAACTTTGAGATGGCTTCTGCTTCTGTCAGGTCAATTTTGCCATTTAAAAAAGCACGTTTGGAAAATTCTCCGGGTTCAGCAAGACGCACACCATAGGCCATTGCCGTATCGAGGATCTCTTGTGCCACAACCATGCCCCCATGGCATTGAAATTCAACAATATCCTCTCCTGTAAAACTATGGGGTGCCGCAAAATAAATCATAATAGCACGGTCAATAAGTATATTTTCTGGGGTATAAAGGGAGGCTAGGTGTGCATACCTTGGAACAATCTCTTGCTTGTGAGAAATTTTGCGGGCAACCTGCAATACACCATCCCCGCTTATTCGGACGATAGAAATCGATGAAACACCATGAGCAGTCGCAATGGCAGCAATTGATTTATGCATGAATTTTATTATTAAAATCGTTGATCACAACAAATTTACTGCCATTTTTGCCTGTTTTTACAGCCACGTATTTATCGGGAAATGTTTTACGAAGCTGCTCTAGTGCAATTTGCACCAAAATACCATCCAAAGGACGCGTTTTACCTTTTCCAAACTTTTCTACATTTTCAATCACGGGTTTGATATAATTTCGGATCATCTCTTCTTGTGATGTTAAAAATTCTGCTATTTCAAGTTTAACAAAAAGTTCATACTTTGTATGCAGCCAGTTAAACAGCATATAAGAGAGTGCATTGTAACGATACCCCTCTTTGCCTATAAGCAAAGCAGCATCTTCACCGTCGATAAAGATAAGTGCGGTATTGTCCCTTACATCCACTTCAACGACATCTATATCAAAACAGGAGTAAGACAGAAGTTCTTTCAATTGGTTTTCTATAAGAAGTGCCAATTCGTCATAAACAATACCTTCTTCTTCGTATACTTCTTCTTTCTGGTGCCTTTCTGTATCAAAAAAACTATCTAAAACCACATTTTTTTCAGCCAAACGGACCTCGTCAGCGACAATCTTCTCTTTAGGCGTGGCCAAATCCATTTGCTCAACAACATTCTCGAGACGTTGAACCGCTTGAGGCTTGGAGACTTTTCGGGGTTTGTCACAGGAAGCAACAATAATCGCCTCTTTTTTAAAAAGGCCCAATAGCCCTTTGGAAGGATGCTGTATCACTTCATATTTAAGTTCAGTAACCGAACACTCTAGTTCCTTGGCAGCTTTTTGATAAGCTTCTTCAAGAGTAGGTGCATGAACTTTTTTCATTTGCTATCCTTTCCCTTATGGTGTGATGCGATAGCTGCCTCTTTATATTTGGCGTACATGTGATTGATATAGTACTGCTGCGTAATAGTAAAAAGATTGTTTACCAGCCAATACAATACAAGCCCCGACGGGAAAGAAACAAAAAATACAGTCATGATAACCGGAAACCACTTAAAGATCTTCTCTTGAAGCGGATCAGTAAAATTTGACGGCGTAATTTTTTGCTGAAAATACATCGATGCACCCATCAAGACAGGCAAGATAAAATAAGGATCCATTCTTGAAAGATCGCCAATCCATAGCATCCAATGGGCGCCCTGAAGCTCGTCGGCATTCAAAAGCACACGATACAATGCAAAGAAAACGGGAATTTGAAGCAGCATAGGCAGACATCCGCCCATAGGATTGGCTCCATGTTTTTTATACAACTCCATCATCTGCATATTCATTTTTGCAGGATCGCCTTTATGTTTCTCCTTAAGTTCTTTCATTTTGGGTGCAAGATCTTTGAGTTTTTGCATTGACATCATACCTTTGTATGAAAGCGGGAAAAGTATCAGTTTCACTAAAACAGTAAAGAGAATAATTGCCCATCCCCAGTTTCCTATATATCCGTGTATCCACAAAAGAACTTTAAAAAAAGGAATCGCCAAAAAAGAGAACCAACCAAACTCAATCGCATCGGTAAGCTCTGGATGGATGGCCTTTAGAATTTTATGGTCTTTTGGGCCTATATAGCCATGTAGATTAAATGCGCTATTTCCCTGAATAAAAATAAGCGGATTGTCTTCTTTTTCTTTCAATATAGAGACATTCATTCCTCTATCAAAATCAAATAATATCGAAGCATAATATCGATCAAATGCAGAGGCGATTTTGGCATTATTAAAAGTTTCATTGCCTTTTGCATCTCCGTCTTCTATCGTTTTAATGATATTTTCGTTTGTCTTAATCAGCGCTCCTCGCACCAACATATATACGGACTGATCAGCTACAGGCCTGTAGCCTGGAGTAATAAAGTATGGTACATCCCTGGAAGTTGTCACGTCAACATCATAAGCCCCGCTTGCTTTAAATGTAATCTTTTTTGTAAGAGTGAACCCGGAGAGCTTCTGCTCCAGTATTAAAGCCTGATCTTCTTTGGATACATCTATATTGTTTGCACCCACAACAGCATAAGGCGTCTTGAATGCTTCTTTGTTCACAGCTTCATCAGAAAATCTTATCTCGAGAGGTTTGGCTTCCTGCGGATCAAGAATTTTTAAATTATTGCCTTCATTATCCCTGTACTTTTCTTCTAAAAGCTCCATTTGAGCGATACGGCCATAGGTGTCTATCGTAATAATAAAATTGGTAGATTTTACTGTCGCCAAAGCAGAAACTTCTGTTTTGGCGGGAGTATTTATGGCAGCATTGGGTGTGGCGGCTTGCGATAATGGGGTGCTGCTGTCAGGTGCCGGATAAGTTTGGGCATGCGTTACATTTGTTTCACTCTTTTGTTCTACATTTTGTGCCGGAAAAAAATAACTAAATGCAATAAATACAAAAAAAGAGAGGGCAAGTGCCAAAAGAAGTCGTTTTTGAAGATCTTGTTGTTCCAAAGTGATACCTTTATTAAAAATACTGATTGAGACAATAGTATAGTATGATATATGTTAAGTTTCTTTGATGCAGGTCAAATTCGAATAGGCTATTTTGCAGCCAAGCATCTCTTGAGTGCGAGCAGATACGATTTACGCGTCTCTTGATAAGTTTCTTTGATGAGTGCAGGTTTTGCAACTAGCACATAACTACCTGGAGACAGAAGATCAATATTTTCTATGAAATGTGCCCTTAGTAAACGTTTAGCTCTGTTTCGATGAACTGCATTTCCTATTTTTTTGCTGGCAACAAACCCCACTTTGCACTCTTTATCTTTTTTATAAAAAAGGACAAAATAGGGGGTATGCCAAGTTTTGGTGGCATGTTTGTACACGCCATCAAACTCTTTACTGGTTTTTAACCTAGTAAAATGTTTTATGCGGCTAATTTTTTTCTGCCTTTTGCTCTTCTTGCAGAAATCACTTTTCTACCGTTTTTCGTTTTCATTCTTGTTCTGAACCCGTGTGTTCTTTTTCTTGGTGTAGTGTGCGGCTGGTATGTTCTTTTCATTCTATATGATCCTTCATAAAATTTTGTCTAAACGTATTGTAAGACAATAGTGGACGCGATTTTACCCTAACGTGCCTTAAATCATACTAATATAAACTTCTAAAAACGATTTCACCCTCTTTGTTTTCTGCCTGCGCCTGGAAATAGGTATCTATGAGCCTCAAAATGACCTCTTGGATTGAATATTTTGTTGTTCTTATCTCCAATGCGACACTATAAACGCTATGGCCTTGATTTAACAGTATCTTTCGCAACAACCTCTCTGCAAACCGATATCCGCCTTCTACTTTTGTCTTTTGGCAGATAACGGCATAAAGATCATCCTCTTTATTAATTTTAAAAAGCATATCTGTGTCACGCTTTTCCTTTTTTAACAGATCAGCCAAGTCAATATCTTTTGCCGAGATCAATACAATAACAAAAACCTGATCTTTTTTGTGCTCAAGAAAATAATATAAAATATCTATGGTTGTCTTTAATTTATCTATCATTTTAGATGCTGTTTTTATCTGCTTTTCATTAAAATGCAAACCTTCTCTTGCCATCTCGCCCCCCCTTTTTTTTATAACCTATTGGAATATTTGTTGATTATATCAAAATTAATTTTAGTATACTATTGTTATACTTGCATTTATGAAAAAAGAACATATTCCCAACTTACCTTCTCCCCTTTGGCTGCTCGAAGAAGAGCGCTTAATTTCAAACCTGGAAACAATAGCGTACATCAAAAAAGAAAGTGGTGCAAAAGTGCTGCTTGCGCTTAAAGGTTACGCATTGTGGAAAAGCTTTGATATCATCAAGCCTTATTTGGAAGGATGCTGCGCCAGCGGCCTGCACGAAGCAAAGCTTGCCCATGATACCTTTGGCAAGGAAGTGCACACCTACTCGCCTGCATTTAAAGAAGAGGAGCTAAACGAGATAGCAAAAATTTCTCATCATCTGGTTTTTAACTCTCCTGCACAGTTCAAACAGTTTGCCGCACAGGCCAAAAAGATCAATCCCGTACTCTCCTTGGGGTTACGCATCAATCCTGAATACTCAGAATCACCCAAAGAGATCTACAATCCTTGCGGGCTCTACTCAAGACTGGGAACAACCATCGCAAACTTTGATGAGAGCATTTTGACACAATGCGAAGGATTGCATATCCATGCACTTTGCGAACAAGGAAGTGAGGCGCTGGAAAAAGTACTTGAGCATTTTGAAAAGAAATTTGGAACTTATATTTCTCAAATGAAATGGATCAATTTCGGAGGCGGTCACCATATTACACGCAAAGGATATGATATTGGAAAGCTTATTGGTCTTATCAAAGCTTTCAAATCCAAATATGACGTAGAGGTGTATCTTGAACCAGGCGAAGCCATAGGGTGGGAGACGGGAACGTTGATTGCTACGGTATTGGATATCGTACACAACGGTATGGATATCGTCATACTTGATACTTCCGCAGAAGCCCATATGCCTGATACTATCATCATGCCTTACCGTGCCGAGGTACGCAATGCAGGCAAAGCCGGCGAAAAAGCCCACACATACCGTCTTGCGGGCAACACTTGTCTGGCAGGAGATATCATGGGAGACTATAGTTTTGATGCCCCTCTTAAGATCGGCGATAAAATTATCTTTGAAGACCAGATGCACTATACGATGGTCAAAGCAACAACTTTCAATGGAATCAAACTCCCAAGCATCGCCATCCAAAGAGCGGATGGCGCCCTGGAAGTCGTAAGAGAGTTTGGTTATGAGGATTTCAAAAACAGACTTTCATAAACCCCCGGCTCCCCATGATCAAAAATCTGTTTTATAGATAATATCATAAGATTGCGAAATTTCGCTTGCCTCTATAACGCTTTCAGTATGCGGGGTATGTCTATACTGAAGCTTGACACTGGAAATTTCATCGTTGACATAAATAATTGTAATTTTATCGGTAAGTTTTTTTCCCACTTCGACACTATTTCCTTCCCCCAAAACAAGGTGGTCTATTTTGATTCCTGCATTGGCAAGAGCCGATTTTGCCATTGCGCCTCCCATCATCTTCATCATCTCGTCACCGTTATTGGTTCTTGCGCCGGCTTCAGAATCAAAGAGGATAACCGAGAGTATCTCCTCTCTGGTTAAACTGGGCGAGGAGGAAAAATTAATAATCGGGGCATCAGGAGTGCCGGTTGCCGCAATAGTGATAAGATAGTTTAGCGATCGATATCTGACGCGTGCATCCAAAATAGGCTTGCTTGGATTGCCTGTAAAATAGAGATGGCTTTTTCTGAAAATAAACTTCTTGTCTTCAAACATGTAACTGCCGCCTTCCGGTATCTCCACGGCTCCTATGATTGCAAAAGGAGCATATTCGGATTTGTAAATACCCAAATCCGCAATAATCTGGATATCAATATCGCCCTCTTTGTATATAAGGGGCTTTTGTGTTTTAACCTGAATCGTTGTGCTGAGATTTTCCATAAACGGGCTTTGCTTTTTTTTCATCTCCTGTACCATAATAATGTCTTCGTCTGATGCAAAACTTTTTTGACTCATATCGTAATAGATATTGCCGCCCAAAAGTATGATTTCACCTTTAACGGATGTCTTGTTGCCATCAAGTGAAGTTTTGAGATTTATCCTGCTGTCAAACTCGGCTCTCTCATGTGATACATGAAGCATATTTGCCGTAGTAGAGAAATCTCCTTTTGATGTTTTCATGTTGTAAAACCCTTCAGTTTTAAGCTCATCATTGACCCAAAATTCTGAAACACGAAGCGTATCTCCATCCCTTTGGATTGTCGAAGGTTTGGCGGCAAAGAATTTTTGCCCATCATAGGTCAATGTATAATTTTCCAAAATCAATTTTGATGTTTCCAGGCGACTTTTGAGTAGAATGTCGGTGAGGGTATATTTTGTCTTACGATCGGCCTGATAAACAATTTTAGGTGACGTCAGTCTCAGCTCAATATTTTTCAGTTCTGTGATGACGGCAAGTATCTCTGCGCTCCCTTCGATTTTGGGTGCTTCTTCAAGCGTATATACTGACTGTATATTCTGCATGAGAGACCGGAATGAGTGCGTTTTAATATTTACGGTAAATTTTTTATTCAAAAGGCCGTCGATATCTGCATTCATCCCTCCAAGCGTCAACTTTCCATTGATCTTTGCATTTTCCTGATTATGATTGATTGAGAGCTTCAATGCTTTGGCATCTGCTTCCACAACCAGTGTCTTGTCGCTCAAAGTGATATCTGCTTTTAGAGGACTCAATGCATCCCACTTAAGCTCTTTGATATAAGACCGCAAAAGGGAATTTTTCGGCACAACGCCCTGCAAAACGACCTGGAGTGTTTTTCCATAGAGTATATCGGCACCCACTTCCGCAAGGTTGGAGTCTATGTTCACCTTTCCCTTGAATGTTTGATTGGAATCAAAACTAAAAGGAAGGTCTACGATCACGCTGCCTTTTGCCTCTTTAAGTTCTTTGGGAAGATCCACCATTTCATCAAAACTGATCGCTTCTTTTGTCTCAAGATGAAGCATTCCTTGTTTAAAATCAGGGGAGGCAGCATACCCCTTGATATTGTCAGAGTCCAATTGGACCCGTATACCGCTGGCATTCCCTTCATAAGCAAGCACAGGGTGTTCCAAGAATTTAATAAATTGAGGGTCTATGCCTGTTAATGCTTGCGCCTTGATATCTCCGCTATAGCTGATATTGTTGTCCATTTCAAATCTATTGCTCAAAGAGATTCCTTTTGCATAGGGTGTCGTGAGCATAAGATGCGAAACTGCTTGCAGGGTTTTACTGTCCGTCTTATAGATGACATGTGAACGCAAATCATCTATGTCAAAATTGAACTCCCCATCTTTTCCCTTCAAAACCTGTGTTGCTTTCGCTCTTACCTCTGCTGTTACTTTTTCTTTGGATGCGTTAAAATCCACAACGATCTTTCCAACAGCTTCTTTGCGAACCGGCAACTTGTAAAGGTCAAAAAGTGCTTCACTCGCAGAGAGCTGCATTGTGCCGCTTAGCGTGTTCTGATGGATCTTGCCTTTATATAGTACATTACCAAGATTGGCGGTCATGTTGAGACCAAGGCTTCCCTGCTCTATCAACAATTTTTCTACATCGAATGTCAGGTCTTCGCCGCTAAGCATCAAATGTTCTATCTCCAATGGATCATATGCCGCTGAAAGAAAAGTGGCTTCTGCCTGTTTTAGCTTCACATACTTGGGAACAAAAGGAGA
>JAUPLS010000127.1 GCA_030836805.1 Campylobacterota bacterium
CCTTACGACTCTACGGATTTTGTTGAAATTTCCATAAAAGAGGTGGTATATACTTTCATTGAAGCGCTTGTTTTGGTGATCGGGGTCATCTTCCTTTTTCTGCAAAACTGGAGAGCCACACTCATCCCTATTTTGGCTGTTCCCGTATCCATAGTAGGCGCTTTTGCGGGTATGCACCTGTTTGGTTTCAGCATCAACCTGTTGACACTTTTTGGTTTAGTGCTTGCGATTGGTATCGTTGTAGATGATGCCATCATCGTGATAGAAAATGTCGAAAGGCACATGGGCGAAGGACTCAATCCTCGCGAAGCCACATTTAAAGCCATGAAAGAGGTTTCAGGTGCCCTTGTGGCGATTGTATTGGTGCTCTCAGCCGTGTTTATACCGGTAGCATTTTTGGGGGGATTAACAGGGGAAATGTATAAACAATTTGCCATCACAATTGCAATCTCCGTTGCTATTTCAGGCTTTGTCGCCCTTACTTTGACCCCGTCTCTGTGTGCAAGTATTTTAAAACCGGTCCACAACAAACCCAAAGGTTTCTTCAAATGGTTCAATACTTTATTTGAAAAAACCACCAACAGATATACAAAAACCGTCAAAGCAACCATCCGATACGGTTTTATCAGTATCCTTTTGTTTGGAGCATTGATTTATGCCTCTTATGACATGTTGAAAATAATGAAAACAGGACTGGTGCCGCAAGAAGACCAAGGAACAATATTTGTCTTAAGCTACAATCCTCCGGCTGCCTCCCTTAACAGAACGGAACAATTAACGGACAATATTTATGACGTCATATCTCAAAATCCAAATATCAAGCATATCGTATCTTTTACAGGACTTGATTTTATGACGTTCGCAGAAAAAACCAATGCTGCTGCAACCATAGTCAAGCTCAAACCGTGGGATCAAAGGCCGCTTGCAAATCAACACGCCCAAGCACTTGCAGGTCAATTTTCAAAAGAGATCATGGCAATTCCTAACGGATTTTCTATCCCCGTGTTGCCGCCTCCTATCATGGGTATGGGTATGGCCGGCGGATTTGATATGTATGTACAAAGCAGAACAGGCGCAAATGTCGGCGAAATAAACACATATGTGCAGCAAATTATCCAAAAGGCAAATCAGCGGTAAGATTTGGTAGGCGTAAGAACAACGCTAAATGCCTATGTGCCCCAGTATAGAGTGCTTGTAAACACAGAAGAAGCCAAAGCCAAAAGCGTAAACGTATCGGATATCTACGAAACACTGAATGCCACTTTTGGAAATTATTATATCAACGACTTCAACCTTTACGGCCGCACCTACAAAGTCAACATTGCTTCAAGCGGCGATTTCAGAAAAGATCCGCAAGATTTGGACAAGGTATTTGTAAGAGACAACGAAGGCAATCTTATCCCCGTGGGCTCTTTGGTGAATTTTACCAAAGTGACGGGGGCTGACCTTGCAGAGCGATTCAACCTCTTTCCTTCGGCGAAAATCTCGGGACAGCCTGCACCCGGATACAGCTCCGGAGATGCCATCAAAGCTATCGAAGAAGTAGCGGCAGAGGTACTTCCGGAAGGATATTCTCTTGGCTGGATAGGGACGGCATATCAAGAAAAACAAATCGCAAGCAGCAGCAGTTTGGCTTTTGGTTTTGGTATGGTATTGCTCTATTTGATACTTGCTGCGCAATACGGAAAATGGACCATGCCGATCTCGGTTATACTGGCAGTACCGTTTGCGATATTCGGAGCGATTGTAGCCACGCTGCTGAGAGGCCTCGAAAACGATATCTATTTCCAGATAGGGCTTTTGGTGCTTGCCGGCCTTGCAGCAAAAAATGCTATTTTGATTGTAGAGTTTGCCATGCAGAAAAAAGAAGAAGGGCTAAGCACTTACGGTGCTGCTATTAAAGCTGCAAAAATAAGATTAAGGCCCATCATCATGACCTCTTTGGCCTTTACGCTGGGGGTTGTACCGCTTGCGGTCAGCAGCGGTGCAGGCGCAGCCAGCAGGCATTCTATCGGTACGGGTGTCATCGGAGGGATGCTTGCGGCAACATTTATCGCGATAGTGTTCATTCCGCTCTTTTACGTGTGGATTTCAGAACTTGGCTTCAAAAAAGAGGAGGCAAACCGATGAAACATTTAACTTTGGCTTTGAGCCTCATAATGATAAGCGGCTGTTCGCTTTCTCAAAACCCCAACATTCCAAACACTGCTCTTCCGCAAAAAAGCGGCATCAGTGAAAGTGAAAAACTATTGTTAAACGACACATGGTGGGAAAATTTTCATGACAGAGAGTTAAATCTTTTCGTACAGAAAGTTTTAGCTAAAAACAGTGATTTAAAGATTGCAACACTCCAAACAATGCGGTTTAGAGAATTTTTAAACATCAAAAAAAGCGAGCAGCTTCCAAGGATAGACGCTTATGGGTCTGCCTCAAAAACACAAAGCTATATGGCATCGTTTGATAAAAGCTTTACTTACGATCAGTTTGAATTGGGCGCCATGGCTTCTTATGAAGTAGACCTGTGGGGAAAACTTAAAAATACAAAAATGGCTGCATTTGAAGATATGATGAGAGAGTCCTACCTAAGAGAAAGCATCAAGCAGCGCATCATTGCCGATAGCATCATTGCCTATTTTGGGATCAAAAACAACACCGGAATCTATCGCATAGCCAAAGAACAGTATCTTAACGAAAAAGCATTTTATGCCTATATGCAAGATCAATACAAAGCCGGATTAATACGAGAAAGCGATTTACTGCAAGAAGAGTCTTTGGTACAAATGTTCCATGATCAAATGATAAAACAAAAAGATATCTTAAGCTCCTACAAGACAGCCGTTGCCATACTTCTTGGAGAAGAGCCCAAAGATGTCTATCAAAGCACATACGATATAAAATCTACCCGATACAGTTCTTCCTCTTTGCCGGTTCCGTCAAATCTTCCCTCCGACATACTCCAAAGAAGAGCAGATATTCAAGCAGCGCAAGCAAAAGTAAAATCCAGCGCCTTCTTGGTATCCGTAGCCAAAAGTGCATTTTTCCCTTCCATTTCTCTTAGCGGAACCACGGGGTATGTGAGCGGGGACTTGAGCCGTCTTATTACTTCCAACACGTCAACCTACTCTGCGGGGGGCAACATATTGTCGCCGATATTGGATTTTGGAAAGATTCAAGCCGACATTAAAGCTGCCAAACTAGACCAGCAAATAGCATTATTGGAGTATCAAGATACTGTTAGAAAGGCTTTTGGAGAAGTCAAAGACAGTCTGCATACCTATGCCTCCAACAAACAAAGGCTCTATTCGCAAGAAAAAAGACATCAAGCCATAAGCCATAAAAAACGCATTATAGAAAAACAATACAAAGAAGGCTTTGCCACATATTTGGAACTGCTTGAGACCAGGAAGGAAGAGTTTGAGGTTGCCTTGTCAAAAGAAGCCATAAAATTTGAAACGCTAAAATCCGCCGTTGAGCTGTATGTGAACCTTGGCGGCGGTTTCATGGCCGATACGAAAAACAAAAGTACCGTTGTTTCCAGAATGTAACCAAAAGTGCGTATCCTTTTTTAATGAAAAAAGAAAAAGTATACGTTCTGGATACCAACATTATTTTGCAAAATTTGCAAAATATTAAAAAACTCTCAGATAACGGCACAAATATCATAGTGATACCGGAGACGGTATTGCTTGAACTTGAAGACAAAAAAAAGCTAACTAACGAGCTTGGTTTTTACTCAAGAGAATTTGCCAGATTCCTGGCATCCGCAAAGGTAAAAGAGGTTGACCACAGATCAAACTATAAAGTGGCAAAACTGTATAAAGATGATATTCTCATCCACATCATCTCCAAAGACAACTACGACAGCACAATCGAACAGCACCAAATTTCTGAGAGCAACGACAAAAGAATCATAGAAGCCGCAGAAGCTGCAAAGGATTACTATAAGGGCAAAAAAGTAATTTTTCTCTCCATCGATATCTATGCAAGAACGTTTGCGCTGCTTAAAAACATCAAAACCCAAACCCTGCATGATGACAAAAGCGAAGTGCCGGATTTTGAATTTGTCAAAACACTTTATCTTGAGACGGTTCAGTCCAATGAGCTTTATTTTCGGTCAATAAAAGAATTTGACAAAGAATACAAGCCGGAAAATTTCTGCTATTGTTTTGAATCAAAGCACACAAAGAGCTTGCATGCGATTATAGCAAACGACAAGATTATTGTTATCGATGATAGCGATTTTAGCCCCCTTCTTGTTAAGCCTGCCAATTTAAAACAAAAGTTTTTTGCAAAAGCCATTATCGCAAATGTTTATAATCTGTTGGTTATAGATGCAAAAGCCGGGAGCGGCAAAACGCTTATATCGCTTGTTTCCGCTATGGAGCTTATCGACAAAGGACTGTATGATAAGGTCATTTACGTGCGCAATTCGATAGAATCCATAGACAAAGGCGCTGAAATAGGATTTTTATCCGGCAATGATGAAAAATTCAGAATCTACAATATGGCGCTGAGAGATGCGATAGAGTTTATTGCCAAAAAGCAGATAAAAAAGAAAGGCAACACAGACAATCCCGAATCAATCAACTCAAAAACGGAAGAACTCATTGTACAATACGGTATTGAAACGCTTTGGCCTGGGGAAGCTAGAGGTCGAACGCTGAGCGGCTCTATAGTCATCATGGATGAATGGCAAAACAGCAGCGAAAAAACTACTCAGCTTATCCTGTCCAGGCTTGATGAAAGCTGTATGGCCATAGTCATAGGATCAAATAGGCAAATAGACAACTTATACCTCAACAAATACAACAATGGGCTTACGGCGCTGTTAAAACAAAGCAAAGCCAAGCACCCTGAACTTAGCATGTTTGCAATAGAGCTTGAAAAATCGGTTCGCGGCAGGTTTGCACAATTTAGCGAAAGAATTTTTGAAAAAAAAGATGACAAATAGATTTATAAACGATACCATCTACAGCCATATAGAACACACCAAATTTGAAGGAACAATTCTTCAAACCAAAATTTTGAGCAGATTGCAATTTATCACCCAAAATGCTTTGGCCTATTTTTCTTTTCCGTCTATCACTACCAAAAGATATATTCATAGCCTTGGCACCATGCATCTGGCATCGCATATGTACAAAAGCGCCCTGCTCAACACAAAACCAAAATTAAGAGAAAAATTTTTAGCCGATCTCTATAAGGCAATCAAGCAGATACAAACCAAATCGGCCATAGATACAAAAATCAATAAAAGCAATTTAATGGAAGACGATTCGCTGTATCAATTTCTCATACCGCTTAGAAACAACAAAGAAAAATATGCCTACTTGATCTCATTGCAAGCCATAAGGCTGGCCGGACTGCTCCATGACGTAGGGCACCTGCCTTTTTCCCATCAGGTGGAATATGCCATGCAGAGCATCTATGACAAACAAGCAAAACTTCTCGATAAAAATCAGTCTCAAAAAGAGTTTATACAGTTCTACGAGAAGATAACAGGCAACAAAAAGAAAGTTTTGCATGAAGCAATGGGCCATGAGTTTACCAACATGCTATTTGAATATGAAATAATCGAAAACTTTGATGATCCTGTCGATAAAAATTATATAAAAATTGTCTATGAGGTGATCGAAAATATCTTCAAAGATGAACATGTCGGCGGATTTGATTTTGGAGTGCTGCATGATATCATTGATTCTACAGTAGATGCCGACCGATTGGACTATGTCAACCGCGATATGCTTGCCAGCGGCTATATCGGAGGAGCGGTTGATTTGCTAAGGATCGCAAAACAAACCATTTTAACATCAAAAAACAATACCTATCATTTCTCTTTTTGCGACAGCGCTATTTTGGACATAGAGCATATGCTGGAGATGAGATTCAACCTCTATAAAAAAGTTATTTTTAACCACCAGATAGCAAAAAAAGATGCCATGCTTGAAAATCTGATCGTCTATCTGGCCAACCAATACTTTTCGCAAGAAAAAAACGACAGGCTCAACGATATCTCGATGCTATGGAAATTTGTCGATGTCGGCGGACTTGAAAAAAAACTTGACACCATCAGCCTGCTTGACGAAAACTGGCTGATTTCGCTTTTTAAAGAGGAATACTTCAAGATAAAATATTCTTCTTCCGTTAAAAACAAAGAAAAAATCCTCATGGTTTTTGAGGAGGTGCTCTTTGGAAAAAAATATTTTAATTCCATTTGGAAAAACCTCAATGATCTCTATAATGTTTTAGGCTTTACCCTTACGCAAAAATACCAATTTCGAGAAAGTTTCGGATATATCAGCCCATCCAAACTGCATATCCTCAAGAACTCTTTGGATAATTTTATATTACACTACGAATCAAAAGGCGATGTCTTTTTATCTTATCAGATCGTTTCGTTTAAACTGGGCATCTCAAAAGATTTTTACCTTTTTAGCGGGCCTGATTTGGTCTCTATCGATGAAGTATCGACGCTCAGAAAAAGGCTTAAAAAATCTATGCTCAACACCGTACCCTTTTTTATATACAGCAGCAAAAAAGAACTGAGCAAAGAAATGAAAAAAGATTTAAAAGAGATTTTAATCTGCGTCTTTGAAAAAAATAAAGAATGGCATATCAAATAACCAAACCAAAACATATTAAGCCGCTAAGCTGTACAATGATTGCAAAGAGAAGGGGGATTACGTTGTGTCTTCGGCCATATCATTTGAAAAAAATTTAAACAAACAGATCCGGAAAATCGCCAAAAAGCATATGGAGCATATCATAGCTTTATGCGACGACAAAACCCTCTCTCAAGACAAAGCCATCCATCAGATCAGAAGAAGGTTTAAAAAACTCCGCGCCTTGGCACATCTGATGGAAAATGACCTGCCTAAGAGTTTTTTCAAAAAACAAAACCGTATTTTTAAAGAATGTGCACACTCTTTTTCAGCTGCTAGGGATCAAAAAGTATTGGGGGATATGTATCACAAAATAGTCCAAAAATACAATCTGGATGAACAAACATACAACCAAATACTCCAAGCCATCCGATCATCAAAACCCCCGCTCGATGCCAACCAATCATTCCTTAACATCAAAAAGCGCCTGCAAGAAAACCTCAAAACCGTCAAATATTACAAACTGAAAAAAAACACAAAAGCGCATTTTCTCTCGTGTCTGAAAAAGACGCATCAAAAAACAGACAAACTAAGAAAAATAGCCATAGACAAAAAGATCGATTCATATTTTCACGAGTGGAGAAAATGGTTAAATTATTATGGATATCAGCTCTCCTTGATAGATAAAAACAGATTTCAAACAAGAGCAAAAGATCTCAAAGCGCTGGCGCACATCTTGGGGGATATCCACGATATCACGGTTTTTAAAGAATTTTTACGCACTTTGAATAATCCTTTGAGCAAGGAGTTTGAAACTTTTTTAGACGAAGAACAGGGCTTGCTTAAAAATGAAGCATTAAAGATAGGAGAGGATATTTTTAACGATGGTTCTTCGGCAGAGAAAGAGCAGTAAATTGCAAAATGGCTCATGAGGGTGTAAGAAATTCTACTTTCACAATCCTCCCAAACTCACTACTTTCCAATATGATTTCAACCCTGTAAGCCGAAATCATTGTTTCATCTTGAATTTTGTCTATTTTATAAATTTTTGCAACATTTTGCTTGCCGTCTATAAGAATTTTCTTTTTTTCAATGTTTTCACAATCATCACGACTAACAAACACAACTGCTTTGGCACTGCTGATATCGTATGCGGTTGCCAATTGCGTACCGGCGGTGACATAATCGCCGTTGCTTGCTTTAAGCTGCTTGATGTAAAGATTACGGACTGAAATGCGTTTTTTTGCTATCGTATCTTCAAGTTGGGCTATCTGAATTTTGAGATTTTCTATAGTTACCTTAAGATCAAGCACCGAATAATATTTTTCATCTTTTTCAAAAGCACTTTTTCCTGCTACCTGAAGATATTTTTGGTAATTTTTGGTCAATAGATTTAATTTTTTCC
>JAUPLS010000128.1 GCA_030836805.1 Campylobacterota bacterium
CCACCATACTCCAATCTCTCATAATCTTCTTAATCAATTAAATCGCACAAACAAGAGCATTTTTAAATCATAAACGATCATTATACCTTATGCCAATATTCTGAAACAATAGATATTGCTCATTTGAAATTTGTCAAATACACCTTGACTGAGTTTGTAAGTTATTTTTCACATGCCGCAGGAACAAATACTCCTTAAAGCAGGCAAAATCAAAAAACTGTAAAGTACTTTTCTAAAATTATCTTGACTTTATAATTTTATATAATCTTAAGCAATAATATGATATCGTGAATTTTAATTTTATTAAGGAGGACACAATGAAAAGATTTACTCTTTCAGTGGCGGCATTAGCGGCAATGGGGACATTTGCTATGGCAGGCGGCGATATAGAGGCGCCGGTGGAGCCGGTAGTGGAGGTAGAAGCGCCTGTTGTGGCTCCAAGTGACAGCGGTTTTTATATCGGTGGTGCGTACAGCGCGGCAAAACTTGATGAAGATTTCAATGGATGGGAAGAAGAGCTAGATAGCGGTGATGGCGACTATGAAGAGTGGAGAGGAAGTACCGAAGTAGAGTATGATGCACTGATGCTCCAGGCTGGATACAAGATTAACCAATACCTTGCAATAGAAGGAAGATACTGGAAATCCATAAGCGACGGCGACTGGTCTTGGAGTGAAACAGGAACCGAAAATGGCGACCCCTATTCAGATCATGACAGCGGATCGGACGGGGATTTTGACTTTGAGGCATGGGGGATCTATGTCAAACCAATGTATCCTGTTACAGAAGCGCTGGATGTCTATGCCTTGCTGGGATATGGTAATGTGACATTAAGCAACATGAATGGAGACTGGCTGGATGAAAATGATTTCCAATGGGGCCTTGGTGCTTCCTATGCATTAACTGACAGTATTTCCGTGTTTGCAGACTATGTTCAGCTATGCAACACGGATGATTCGGAATCTTGGAATGAGTACGGATATATCGGTGAAGAAAACTGGGAAGATACCGTCTATACGGTCAATATCGGTTTAACCTATAAATTCTAACTTTTTATCTATCAGGCTTTTTATAGGCCTGATAGAATCTTCTTTTTGCTTCTTTTTTTTAAACGATATTTTATTATATGATAGATTTGATACCCAGCATTGCTCTTGTCTGACTTGCAGTTGCGATGGGCCTTTGCAATTCATCGGCGATGCGTACGATGCGATCAACCAGTTCCGCATTGGTCGCCGGTACGGTTTGGCTATAGTCATAATAGATGGCATCTTCTATTCCGACTCTTGCATGCCCTCCGGCTGCGATGGCTGCAACATTCATAGGCAGCTGAAACCCTCCCAGCCCGGCAGCCGCCCAAATAGAATCAGAGGGTAATGCGCCCGAAAGATGTGCAAGATCCCCGATCGTGGCGGGTGCGGTGTTGATATTGCCCAACAGAAGATTGAAATATTTTTTTCCGTCGATGATCCCGTAGCGCTCAAGATACTTGGCCACGTTGATCATACCCGTATCGAAAACTTCAAGTTCAGGCTTGATGGCTTGCTCTTTCATGATCATCGCAAGCTCCTGAATGGTATCGAGTGAATTGATACTCGGCCCGCTTAGAAAATTTAAAGAGCCCAGCGTCAGGCTTGCCATGTCGGGTTTTGCCTTGCCGCTTAAGTAAAGCACCTCGGAACGCTCTTTGATTCCTTTAAAGTTGCGTCCCGAAGTAGTCACACAACACACAAGCTCAGGCCGCTCTTGGCGTATGGCCGTGATTATCTCCTCATAGTATCTGGCCTTATACGCGGGCTTGCCGTCCTTATCCCTGGCATGCAAATGCACGATCCTAGCCCCGGCATCATACACTCTAATCGCATCTTCGACAATCTCATCGATACTGATAGGCACATAAGGGGTGCTGATCTTCGTCGGCACCATGCCCGTTAAACAAACATTGATGATAAGCGGCGGATAAGGAGAGAGCGGATGGGGATCATTTTGCAAGATATAGCGCTCTTTTTTTGTTTCTTCTTCTTTTTTATGGGCAAAATATGCTTTCACATCCATCTGCAACGTCGTCCACTCTTTCACTTCGTCTAGCCCGAAAGAAGCAACCTTTTGCACTTTGCCAACCTCTTTGTAGCCGTAATGTTTTTTATACCATACGATAATATCGGGACGGTCTGCATTGGTCGTTATCTTTTTTGCTCCTGCCCTGTACATCGCTTCAAGCCGTTTGTCCTGCAGTGCCTTGCCGATACCGGAGCCTTGAAATTCAGGATATACCGCCAAAAGGGTCGTTTTGCCTTCCTCTTTGGACAATATCTTGTAGCCTGACACCCCTACGATTTTGCCATCCAGTTTTGCGACAAAAAAAGTATCAAAATCGATCATCTCCATTTCAGGCGAAGGGATATGGTGCATATTCCACGGTTTAAGTACCGCAAGAATCTGTTCAAAGTCGCTGGATTTGGCGGGCTCTATGGCAAACTGCATCTGCTACCTTTTTAAGATCATTTGTATAATTGCCTGCACAATCGTATCGATCTGCCTGGTCCATATGTTATCTTTACTTTTGGCATTGTTGAGAAGGATATTCATGTTGGCATTGGCTTCAAACAAGATGATATGAAACGCTTGATCAATCGCGCAGTCAATCCCGAAATAATCAAGCTGCAGTCTATCGTAAATTTCTTTGATCACAGGCTGTATCTTTGGTTTTATCTGTTTATCAAATGTTTTGAAGATGTCTTTTTCTACCTGCTGGTACTGTTTATTTCTTTCCATGTAGATTCTGCTC
Organism: Campylobacterota bacterium; assembly: GCA_030836805.1. Lineage (GTDB taxonomy): Bacteria > Campylobacterota > Campylobacteria > Campylobacterales > Sulfurovaceae > Sulfurovum. The sequence continues at coordinate 2,789 of JAUPLS010000128.1, forward strand.
TCGCTGTGGACGATCCAGCTGTCGCTAAAAATCACATGCCGTATAAACACTTCGCCGCCCACCACTACCAAGCGGTATTTTGCATAGATGCTCTCTTGGGCATACTCTACAAACTGCGTCAGATAGTAGTCCCGTCCGTCTAACGCAAACGCATAGAACTGTTCTGTTTCATCATCAACCCTGATCGTACTGATACCTCCATGATCACCTGCCTGTCTGAAGATCACAGGAAAGCTAAATCCTTCTTTTTTGATCGCATCATAGATATCAGCAGGTGACTTTGGCTGGAGTTTGACTGTTTTGGGGACATGCAGCTTATCAATCCCTTGGAGCAATCTGTAGATATTGTCCCGTGTTGTTCTCATCACATGGGAGGGGATATTGAAAAAAGGGATATGCTTTGAGATATGCCGATAAAATTCATCTGCTTTTGAAAGGGTGATCTTGTGGGTATCTGGATCAGAGATTTGATTGAAGATAGCATGAACCATTTGCTTGGGGAGTTCCTGATCGCGATTGGTATCAAAGACGATATTGGAGCGATTAAACAAATCAGTTTGAAGAAAACTGACCAGATTGGCGCTGCCGCTGCCCCTCCATCTAAGCGTGCCGTCTTTTTCTATCTTTCGGACTCTTACTTTTCTATCATCGGGTATGCCGTCTATAAACAGGATGGTTTTTTTGGGAGTCATTTATACAATCATCCTTGGTATGCTGGCCGATAATGCCGTGGTCATCTCATAACTGATCGTTCCAAAATGTCTGGCTGCTTTTTGTGCATCATCCATGATACATACTTTTTCTTTGTCGGACGCCAAAGAGATAAAATCCATCGAAATACGCCCGAGTATAGGCAAGTCTTCGCTTGTGACATAAGGATCGGCGCTGTCTCCCCTGCACCATCCGTCGCCATACCCCAGATCATAGGTTGAAACGGTCATCTTCTGCGGCGCTTCAAAATCTCCGCCGTACCCTACTCTTTCTCCTGCTTCAAGCGTTCTTGATGCAACCTTGTTTGCATAAAGAGAAAGTACGGGCTTGAGCTCTATCTTGCCATAAATATCGGGAAGTTCATTGTATCCGTATATCCCGATCCCCGCACGCACCAGATCTTCATCAAAACTGCCGTTGCGAAAAAGCGTTGCCGAATTGTGCGAATGAAATCTCACATCCGAAAAGCCGGCTTCTTTGACTTTTTCTTTGACGCTTTCAAAGCGTTTTTGCTGCCAAAAAAGTTCCGAGCTGAGCACATCCGCACTGCGATAGTGCGTCATCACGCCTGCCAGGCGCAACCGTCTTTGCTTTATGAGCTTCAATGCTTCATCCAGCTCATCAAACGCAATGCCGTTTCGATGCATCCCCGTATCTACCTTAAGCTCTACTCTGACCTCTTGGGGCACTCTTGCGGCTTGGTCTATACTGTTAAGCGCAAACGAACACTTATCGTCTGCCTTCCATTCTCCGCCCAGTACCAAAACGGTATCAAACAATGCTTTGATCTTCTGTGCCTCTTCATAGTTTTTTACTACTGCATGCTTGATGCCGTATGTCCGACTGAGTGCGGCCATCTCTTGGATACCGTGGCCGTAGGCGTTGTCCTTTAGAACGACGGCTATTTTTTCAACCGAGCCTGTTTTTAGAGCAATTTGGTTAAGATTATGATAAAAATGTTGTTTGTTGAGTGTGATAAATGCCATGAATGATTATACTTTTCTCTGTATAAAAAAGGAATGAAAAGCAGTAATGATCTTTTGGTTTTTTACTATCCATCAAAATCTAACGAAATAAAAATCAATCAATCAAAAAGGATAACAACAAAAATGAGAAGAATGATCGCAGAATGGGAAAAACAGCGCATGGTGCTGCTCTCTTTTCCCCACGAAGAGACAGATTGGAAAGAAGACCTTAGGGCATCCCTTGCTCCTTTTGTACGCATTGCCCAAGCCATTGCTTATGCCCAGCCGGTCTATATCATCTGTCAAGACAAAGCCAAGACAGCCGATCTGTTTTGCTCCACACACAATATGACGTTCATTGAAATTCCCACCAATGACACCTGGATCAGAGATTACGGCTATATCAGCATCGAAGAAGACGGCAAAAACAAGCTGCTTGATTTTACTTTTGACGGGTGGGGCGGCAAATTTGAAGCCTCCCTTGACAACCTTGTCAATCAGCGATTGCATCAAAAAGGTTACATGGGAACCACTCCGATGGAAACGATCCCTTTTGTGCTTGAAGGCGGATCGATCGAAAGCGACGGAGAAGGCACCATCCTTACCACTTCAGAGTGCCTTTGCAACCCCAACAGAAACGGCGGTCTGAACAAAAGCGAGGTTGAAGAAAAACTCAAAAAATATCTTGGGGCAGAACGGTTCTTGTGGCTTGATCACGGCTATCTGGCCGGGGATGACACAGATAGCCATATTGACACTTTAGCCAGACTTGTCAACAAAGAAACCATTATGTACGTCAAGTGCGAAGACAAAGACGATGAGCACTATGAGGCACTCAAAAAAATGGAAGAACAGCTTTGCACCTTTGCCACTCTGCAAGGCAAGCCTTATACGCTCGTTGCCCTGCCCATCTGTGAAGCCAAGTTTGACCAAGACGGCAACCGCCTGCCTGCCACGTATGCCAATTTCCTGATCACCAACCATGCAGTCGTCTATCCAACCTATGATGCACCGCAAGATAAAGAGGCCCATGAGGTATTTAAAGCGGTATTCCCGGACAAAGAGATCATCCCCGTCAATTGTCTTAAACTGATAGAACAGGGGGGCTCTTTGCATTGTTCTACGATGCAGGTTGCATTCTAGCGCCTGTATCCGAGATTAAGCGTCCAGAACGTTTTGTAGCGGGTATCGGGATTGGTGCTTTTTGTCAAAGCCATCTCCCTAAAATCGG
>JAUPLS010000129.1 GCA_030836805.1 Campylobacterota bacterium
CCCTTTTTGCCTATCCTGTTTTATCCGTCATCAAAAACAAACCAATCTCTCTCGTCTGGGGAAGCGCTTCTTCGATCCTTGCCGCTGTTGCGGCCGTTGCCTTTATGGAGTGGAAAACCATCCCTTATCAAGGTGTCAATTTGTGCTTTGCGGGTCAGGGAACCTATCTCTTCTTTGTGGCATCGATAGTTTTATTTGCGGGAGTTTTAAAATATAAGGCAAGCGAAACAGAAGAAAAATAAACCGAAAATGGTGCGCCATGCAGGATTCGAACCTGCGACCTACAGCTTCGAGTTTAATACGTATGCCGATGCATCTCTATGAGCTTTGTATAATCGCCGTTATCGGCTTCTTTAAGCGCATAGATATATTCATCCCGTTTGGGATTCACATTGGAGAGTAAATCTTCTTGCCATTTAACAGGCATAGAGCCGTTTTGTCGAAGATAGATATTGGCGAGCATCCTAGACCATCTGCCGTTACCGTTTTGAAACGGATGAATTTGCACTGCTCTGTGATGGATTCTTGCCGCTGTTTCGTAGATGTCGAATGTTCTGTGCACTTCCCAATATACGATATCGTTCGCGAGCTCTTTTAGTGCCACAGGTACTTGATACGCTTTGATACCAATAGAGAGTTCTACGTGTCGAAACTTACCTGCCCATTCCCACACATTGCCAAACATCTCTTCATGAAGCGTTGAGAGCCACTCGTAAGAGAAAGGAGCAACTTTTTTTGATGGTGGTGCTGAGAGGTATTTGAGTGTCGCCAATGCTATATTGTTTGCTTCGGCAACATAAATCTCTTTGAGGGTATAAACTTTATTAGCAGGTAGCTTGAGCCCTGAAATATCATCCAGAGGTGTAGCGTTGTCTATGGGTTTGGTGGAGCGTAACATATCACGCTATCCAAAGCGTATCTTGATAGTTGCCGGTCAAGAACTCTTTTTCATACGAGGTAATAATTGCATTTAAACTTTCATTTTCCAAGCCTTGCATTTCAAGGGCTGATGTCCCTTGAACGATCGAGGCTAAAAACAAAGCTTTTTCATGTGCCCGCCGTTTTTTCAATACACTCAACGGCACCTGCTCATTTCCTGCAAAATCTAACCCTAGAAAATTGGTTACATGCTCGATCGTGCTTAGCTTCACATCTTCATTTTTTAAGAGTCTATTGATAGTTCTGACACCTATACCGCTTAATTTTGCGAGATTTTCAACAGTAACACCAAGTTCATCTTTTCTACTGATGATTTGATTTATAAGCTCAATTCGTTTCATGGCAACTCCTCTGGCAATATTATGCCATAAGTGGCATAATAAGGTATTTCCCCGTGAATTCTTAAGCAATTTTAGTGTTTTGGTAAAAGTGAATAAAAGCTCGTAATAATGGGAGTAAATAGCTGGTGCGCCATGCAGGATTCGAACCTGCGACCTACAGCTTAGGAAGCCGTTGCTCTATCCAGCTGAGCTAAAAGCGCATGCAAAACAATCCAAAGAGGAGATATTCTCCTCTTATTTTTTTGTATTTCGACGTGACTGGTATTCTTGTGGGTGATCGCAGACGGGGCAAACCTTCAGAGCCTTTTTGCCCCGATGGATATGGCCACAGACTTCACAGATCCACTCCTCTTCCTCTTCGCCCTCAAACTCATGACCGCCCTCAAGACGCTCAAGAAGCTCTCGGTACATGTTCTCATGTTCCAATTCAATCTTCCCTATGGCCTTAAAGATCCGTGCGGCTTCATTGTTGCCCTCCTCTTTTGCAATGGCTGCAAATTCCGGATACATTGTCAGATTTTCATAGCTCTCACCAGCCATCGCATCTTTAAGATTGCTGATTGTATCGCCAAGCGCCCGATTGTTTTTCATCATATTGTGAAGTTTAAGCTCAAGCTTGGCGTGCTGTTTTTCATTATCAGCGGCACGCTGGAAATGTGCTGCAATATCTCTGTAGCCCTCTTTTTGCGCCTCCTTTGCATAATACTCATACTTGTTCCGTGCCATGGATTCACCCGCGAAGGCCTTGAGCAAGTTAACCATCGTCAAACTTGAAGTGATGCATACCATCGCCTGATTACAGCAATGAAGCTCCCCTCCGCCAACATGGCCAACTTCGACTTCGTTCCCACATATCGTGCATTTATACGTCTCATACCGTCTCATTGCAAACCTTTCAAAAAGAAGAATTCCTATTGGGGAGATTATAACACTTTTCTCCGATATAAGGAACTTATTCTAACGTGTGTTGTCGGTGATTGAATATTTTTAAGCATGATATTTTAATTTAAGGCACTGCATTAATTTTTTACGATATGATAATTGGAGGTAAGCTAAAAGGACGATCTTTTATGCTACGTGAATAGCCGTGCGACTAAAAGGGATGAGAGATGCCTGTTACCACTCAGATTATTGAACCCCGCTCGTATCCATCAGAATGGGTGAGGTTTTCTGGCTTATTGACCATCGCTGTAGGGCTGGGTGTCTGGTTTGGTTTGGTGTTTAATCTCAGTTTGCTCGAGAGCCTGCTACCAGGCATGATTCAGATGAAGGCAAATGCCGCCCTCGCTTTTGTTTTGTCCGGAATCTGTCTGTATTCCCTGTCTGAAACATCGCGAATCTCATCACCAACCAAACTGATTGCCGCGACGCTGGTTATGCTAATTGGACTGATTACCCTGAGTGAATATCAGTTTGGATGGGATGCCGGCATCGATCAACTGTTATTCGCTGAGTCTAAGGGGGAGGCAATGACCGTTCATCCCGGTCGAATGGCCGCCATCATGGCCATAAATTTCATCTTCATCGGTAGCGCGCTTTTGTTCTTGCAAGCACGGTTATGGATAGCGGCTCAAACCGTATCGCTTCTCATAACCTTGGTCACACTGGTACCGCTGCTTGGCTACATGTTTGGCAATCTGGATTTGACCAAAATCGGGAATACTACGCCCATTGCGGCAACCGCTGTGCTAACCTCTTTGATCCTCTCCGGCAGTATTTTAGCGACGACGCGAAACCACGGTTTTATCGCGTGGCTTCTAAACAAATCAAAAAAAATGCGCATACTTTTCCCGCTATTCCTCTTGATTTTCACAATTATCGCGTCGATTTACAATGCCGTACAACAAAACAAGGCAAGCAAGCAGGTGGCACACACGCATCAAGCAATTGACGGCATCAATTTTTTCTCCGCTTCACTGCATGACCTCCTCTATCATAACATGAATTTTCTGATCACAGGCGATAATCGCCACTTGGAGGAAAGAGCGAAGAGTCAGGCATTGATGGCAACTACAGAGAGTAGCATGCGCACGTTGACGCAAGACAATCCACAACAGCAGAAGCGCTTGGACGTTTTGCATGAGCTTGTTGTAAAAAGGATCCGGTTCGCCGATCGTCTTGTGCAAGTACGCCGTGAAAAAGGCGATGATGCTGCCGCCGCGATTGTCTCCAATGGCGTTGGTATTGCCGCACTCGAGAAGATCGAAAAAAAGCTGACCGAGTTAAAAAGTACGGAACAAGCTTTGCTCGATGAGCAGCAAGGCAAAGCCCGAATCGTAAAAAGCAGTAGTATCTTCACGCTTGGTATTTTGCTCATATCAAACACGATACTGATCCTCTGGCTCTTTAGAGCTTCACAGCTGGAAATCACCAAGCGCAAACAGGCGGAAGAGGCGCTACGCATTGCCGCCACTTCTTTTGAATCTCAGGAAGGGATAGTAGTCACCGACGCCAATAACGTAATCCTGCGTGTGAATAATGCTTTTACGAAAATTACCGGATACAGCGCTGAAGAAGTCATTGGCCAAACGCCTAAGCTGCTTAAATCAGGGCACCAAAATAAAGAATTTTATGCAGAGATGTGGGAAAGCATTAACAAAACAGGGGCTTGGGAAGGTGAAATCTGGAATCGCCGTAAGAACGGCGAAAACTATCCGGAGCATCTCATGATTACCGCCGTAAAAGATGCCGCAGGGGTTACCACTAATTTCGTGGCATCACTGACGGACATTACCCTGAGCAAAGTCGCCGCAGAAAAGATTCAGAATCTGGCTTTTTACGACCCGCTCACGCAACTGCCTAATCGACGTTTATTGTTGGATAGACTACAACAAGCGCTCACTTCAAGCGCTCGCAGTGGCAAGAGAGGCGCATTGCTGTTTCTTGATCTTGATCATTTTAAAGATCTAAACGACAGCTTAGGGCACGATATGGGTGACTTATTATTACAAGAAGTAGCTCAACGATTAATCACTTGCGTTCGTGAAGGTGACACGGTGGCGCGTTTAGGCGGGGATGAGTTTGTGGTGTTACTGGAAGACTTAAGCAAGGAAGAGATTGAAGCCGCAACGCAGGCAGAAACCATCGGCGAAAAAATTCTAGAGACGCTCAATCAACCGTATATGCTTGGCTCACACGAACACATTAGCACACCAAGCGTTGGAATCACACTGTTTAATGACCATAAAGCAAGTATTGAATCTCTATTAAAACAAGCGGATATTGCCATGTATGAAGCAAAAGCAGCAGGGAGAAATGCGCTACGCTTCTTTGACCCTGATATGCAAGAAGCGATTGCTGCGCGCCTTGATATGGAAACCCA
>JAUPLS010000130.1 GCA_030836805.1 Campylobacterota bacterium
GATTAGGCTTAGCCGTCGGCTTCGATTTATTTTTCTTTTATTAAGAAAAAAGTTTTGAATGATTTGGAAGAAAAAGTGTGGCTGAAATGGCCCAACGATTTTTATTTAGATCAAGAGAAGGTGGGCGGAACAATCACGCAAAAAATAAATAATGTTTTAATTTGTGGGATTGGTATCAATCTTAAAAATGATTATCATGGTTTTAGGGCACTTAAAAGTGATGTTTCTGCAGAAAGACTACTTAAATTGTACCTAGATGCACTTGACAAATTCCCTAAATGGAAGCATATTTTTAGTGAGTATCAGGTAGAATTTGAACGAAGCAGAGGTTTTTCAGTTCATATTGAAGAGCATAAAAAGAGTCTTTCTGGTGCTATTTTGTGCGAAGATGGTTCTTTGATCTTAGAAGGGAAGAGGGTGTTTAGTTTACGATGAGCGAAGTAATAAGCATTGCCAACCAAAAAGGTGGCGTAGGAAAAACAACAACGGCAGTAAATTTGGCAGCCTCTTTGGCTGAAAATGGAAAAAAAGTACTTCTTTTGGATATAGATCCACAGTCAAATGCGACAACAAGCCTAGGTTTTAGCAGGGCGGACTATGAATTTAATATCTATCATGTATTGATAGGAAGCAAAAAAATTTCTGAAGTCACACTTAAAACCAAAGTCAAAGGTTTGCATCTTGTGCCATCAAACATTGGTCTGGTGGGCATAGAAAAAGAGTTTTATAATCCTAGGAGAAGAAATAGGGAACTGATACTCAAAGAAAAGATCAATGAGATTTCACTAAGGTATGATTTTGTCATTATAGACTCTCCTCCGGCACTCGGCCCCATTACAATTAATGCATTGAGCGCATCAGATTCTGTTATTATCCCGATACAATGCGAATTTTTCGCGCTTGAAGGTTTGGCCCAACTACTCAATACTGTAAGTCTTTTAAAAAAAACCATTAATCCCAAATTAAAAATTAAAGGTTTTCTGCCAACGATGTATTCTTCCCAAAACAACCTTTCTAAACAGGTATTGGCGGATTTAAGCCATCATTTCAAGGATAAGCTTTTCCATCTTAAGAAAGCAAAAGAGTGTATCGTGGTTCCTCGTAATGTAAAAATAGCCGAAAGTCCTAGTTTTGGAAAACCGGTGACAGAATATGCTTCAGCGTCCAAAGGATCTGTTGCTTATCGTGATTTGGCAACAGTGATTATAGGAAGCTGAAAATGGCATTAGGTAGAGGACTGGGAGAAATCCTTAGCGAAGTGGAAGAAGCATATGAAAAAGATTTAAGCAATATTGACAGTTTTGAACTTGAGGCTCAAGGGGCAAGAGTAGAAGATTTGGATGTAAGCAGCATTGCTCCCAATCCATTTCAGCCGCGTAAACATTTTGATGAAAAAGCATTGCAGGAGCTAAGCGACTCCATTAAAGAGCATGGATTGTTGCAACCTATTGTTGTGATTGAAAAAGAAGACGGATATCTTCTTGTAGCAGGTGAGCGTCGTCTTCGTGCGCATAAACTTGCAAAACTTCAACAGATTAAAGCGATTGTTGCCCAGGTTGATATCGGAGAGATAAGGCTTCGAGAGCTTGCGTTGATTGAAAATATTCAAAGAGAAAATCTTAATGCGATCGAGCTGGCAAATTCTTATGCTGAATTAATAGAAGTTCACAGTATCACACATGATGAGCTTTCTGATATTGTCCATAAAAGCCGTTCTCAAATTACCAATACGATGCGCCTTTTAAGTCTCGGCGGTTATGCACAAAAAGAGCTTATAAGCGGTAAAATTTCTCAAGGGCACGCCAAAGTATTGATAGGCCTGGATGAAGAAAAACAGAAAATCTTAATTCAAAGCATTCTGGGGCAGAAATTAAGTGTTCGAGATACGGAAAAAATGATTAAGAGCTATAGGGAGAAAAAAACTTTGTCCACGGCCCCAGAAAGGAAATATATTTTTATTGAGCCTTATCGGGCACAATTGAGCAGAGATCTTCCTTTTTCTCATAAAATTAAAGCAAATAGCATTGAAATAAGTTTTAAAAATGAAGATGAAGTGGAAGCATTTTTGTCTTTGCTTCATAGATAAAGATAATTATAATTAATACTTCTCAATATTTTCTATAAAACGCAATATTTTAATCAAAACCTCATATCTATAATGGTAAAATATTGCGAAATTACATGAGGAGTATTAATGCTTGACATACACTTACCATTGATGTTGTTCGTCTTAGTGTTATTTCTAATTCTTCTTGTTCTTTTAAATTCAATGTTATTTCAGCCATTAATAAAATTTATGGATGACAGAAACAATTCAATAGCAAAGAATTTAGAAGCAGCAAAAAGTTTTAGTGGCAATAGTGATGAACTTAATGCCAAGGCAGATGAAAATATTAGCAATGCTAAAAATGAAGCTGCTGCAATACGACAAAAAGCAATCGATGAGCAAAAATTGTTGGCTGCAAGTAAAGTCGAAATGAAACAAAACGAACTTAACAAAGAGTATCAAGGTTTCTTAGAAAAGCTGACTTCAGACAAAGAGAGCCTCAAAAATGAACTTCTTTCTCAAATGCCTCTTTTTAAAGAGAGCTTAAAAGCTAAGTTTAGCAAACTATAGGATGGGGGAGATAAATATGAAAAAATGGACAGCATTGATCTTGTTGCTCGTTCCTGCGCTTATTCTTGCAAGCGGCGGACATGCAGAAGAAGGACGTTATCTTGCGCAAACAGGCAGAGAAAATGACTTTATCCCGAGGGTAGTAAACTTTGTTATCTTTGCCTCTTTGCTTTATTATTTGGCCGCTAATCCGATCAAAAACTTTTTTAAAGAAAGAAAAGAAGGTATTGCATCACAACTCCAAGAGATAGAAGAAAAGCTTCAGTCGGCGAAACATGAAGAAAGAGAAGCTCAAATTCGTCTAGAGGAGAGTCATAAAAAAGCTGATCAGATTATTGCTGATGCAAAAAAAGAAGCAAAGCTTTTAGCTGAAAAAATCAGTCAGGCAAATGAAAATGAGTTGTTTCTTATGGAAAAGCAACTTGAAGAAAAAATGACCTTGGAAGAACGAAAATCTGCCAGAGAAGTGATTGATGAAGTTTTGAGTCAAAATATCAGCAATGATGATATTATGATCAACGAAAGTAAAGTAGTAGATATCATCAGTAAGAAGGTGGCATAATGGAAGAATTAATTGCTAAAAGATATGCCAAAGCGTTTAGTTCAGCCAAAAAAGAGCTAAAAGACAGTTTGGTGCTATTGAATATGCTGAGTGAAGCAATATGTGATAGCGAAATTCAAAAAGTATTAGCTTCACCGATTGTTTCAAATCAGCAGAAAACTCAAATGTTGGTAGGTACATTAAGTGGCACAAACGATACTATGCTTATCAATTTCATTAAAATTTTAGGCGAAAACAAAAGATTGGCTTTGATACCTGCAATTACAAAAGTATTGAATGCCGATGCGCAAAAAACATCAAATGTATACCAAGGCGTTTTGAGAAGCAGAGAGTCGCTTGCTGCGGAAGCGCTGAGCAATCTCGAAGAGACGCTTAAAAAATACACAGGTTCAAGCATCAAGTTAACACAGGAAAAAAGCGAACTTGACGGCCTTCGTGTTTCAGTTGATGATTTAGGTATTGAGGTTAACTTCTCGAAACAGAGAGTGAAAGAACAATTAATTGATTTCATTAAGAAATCACTATAATATAGTAATCTAAAGAAAGGAGTATCAGTGGCAGTTAAATTGCAAGCAGATGAAATAAGCTCAATTATCAAAGAAAGAATTGAAAACTTTGAGATTGATGTTGACATCAATGAAATAGGAAAAGTAGTAGGTATTGCCGACGGCATTTCAACCGTATATGGTCTTAATAATGTTATGGCAAGTGAGGTTGTAGAGTTTGAGAACGGCGCGAGAGGATTGGTATTGAACCTCGAAGAAGCGAACGTTGGGGTTGTTGTGCTTGGTTCAAGCGAAGGAATCAAAGAAGGCATGAGCGTCAAAAGAGTTGGCGAACTTCTTAAGACTCCAGTAGGCGATGCATTGATGGGCAGAGTGGTGAATCCACTCGGTGAAGCGCTAGACGGAAAAGGCGCAATTGAAGCAGCTGAATATAGATTTGTAGAAGAGAAAGCACCTGGTATTATGGCAAGAAAATCAGTTCATGAGCCGCTGCAAACCGGAATTAAAGCAATTGATGCGCTTGTTCCAGTAGGTAGAGGACAAAGAGAACTTATTATCGGCGACAGACAAACAGGAAAAACAACATTGGCAATTGATACTATTATCAATCAAAAAGGTCAAGATGTTGTATGTATTTATGTTGCGATCGGCCAAAAACAATCTACAGTTGCTGCAACGGTTAAAAAACTTGAAGAACACGGCGCAATGGATTATACAATCGTAGTAAACGCAGGCGCAGCTGATTCTTCGGCACTTCAATTCCTTGCTCCGTATGCGGGCGTAACAATGGCTGAATACTTCAGAGATAACGGAAGACATGCAGTAATTTTCTATGATGATTTATCTAAACATGCCGTAGCATACAGGGAAATGTCATTAATTCTTAGAAGACCTCCGGGTCGTGAAGCTTATCCTGGTGATGTTTTTTATCTCCACTCAAGATTGCTAGAAAGAGCGGCAAAACTCAATGATAGCCTTGGTGCCGGTTCTATTACTGCATTCCCTATCATTGAAACACAAGCAGGTGACGTTGCAGCATATATCCCAACAAACGTTATTTCAATCACTGATGGTCAAATTTTTCTTGAGACTGACTTGTTTAACTCTGGTATCAGGCCAGCGATCAATGTGGGCCTTTCGGTTTCCCGTGTGGGCGGTGCTGCTCAGATTAAAGCAACAAAACAAGTTTCGGGAACACTTAGACTGGATCTTGCATCATTTAGAGAACTTCAGGCGTTTGCGCAGTTTGCATCCGATCTTGATGAGCATACAAGAAAGCAGCTCGAAAGAGGACAAAGAATGGTAGAGGTTCTTAAGCAGGGTCCATATTCTCCTATTCCTATTGAAAAACAAGTTGTAATTATATTTGCAGGCTCAAAAGGATTCTTGGATGATATTCCTGTAGGATCTGTAACAAAATTTGAAGCAGAACTTATGCCGTTTATGGAAGCTAAGTATGCAAACATTCTGGAGAGCATTAGAAGTTCTCAAAAAATTGATGACGATACAGATGCAGAATTACGTAAAGCTATCGAAGACTTTAAAGCATCATTTGCTGGATAAAAAGGGCTAAAAAATGGCTAATTTAAAAGAGATAAAGCGTAAAATTGGAAGCGTTAAGAATACGCAAAAAACAACAAACGCTATGAAGCTAGTCTCTTCTGCTAAATTGAAAAGAACAGAAGAGTTGGCTAAAAGATCAAGAGTTTATGCAGCAAAATTGACAGAGCTCATCAATGAGATTGCTCAAAAAATGCAAAAAAACAATGCAGAAGGGATTGATAATATTTATTTTAAGGAAAGTAGAAATCCTAAAAAAGTAGATATTGTTTTTATTACTGCAGATAAAGGTCTTTGTGGTGGTTTTAATGCCCAAACGATCAAAAGGGTCAATAGGCTTATTTCTGAATATAAAGCCCAAGATGTAAAAGTACGTCTTAGAGCTATAGGCAGAAAAGGTATTGATTACTTTAGATTTAATGGTATTGAGCTCAACAATGAAATTGTTGGGTTGAGTGCTGCGCCGGACTATAAAACAGCATCAGAATTCATTTCTGAGGTGGCAGATTCGTATGTGAATGGCGAAACAGATAAAATTATCATGGTACATAACGGCTATGTTAGTATGATCTCACAAGAGATACGCGAAGATCAAGTTTTGCCTGTTGATAGTTCAAAGCTTCAACTCAATGCCGTTTCTACTTCTGAGCTTGAGGTGGAACCGGATGATGATGATACACTGCTTGATGCATTAGTGAAACGTTATGTAGAATATACAATGTATTATTCTCTTATTGATTCATTGGCGGCAGAGCATTCTGCGCGTATGCAAGCGATGGATGCAGCGACAAAAAACGCTAAAGAGATGGTGAAAACACTTACCGTGAAATATAACAAAGCAAGACAAGAAGCTATTACGACTGAACTCATTGAGATTATCAGTGGTATGGAATCAATGAAATAATTAGAGGAGAAGTAATGACAGGTAAAATAGTACAAGTCTTAGGTCCAGTAATCGATGTGGATTTTACAGACTACTTGCCGGAGATTAACGAAGCGTTGGAAACAACCTATGAAATCGACGGTAAAAAACAAAAATTGGTGTTGGAAGTAGCAGCTCAACTTGGAGATAACAGAGTAAGAACAATTGCTATGGATATGAGTGAAGGCCTTGTGAGAGGACAAGAAGTCAAAGCAACAGGTGATTCTATTAAGGTACCTGTTGGGACCGAAGTCCTTGGACGTATTTTTAACGTTATCGGTCAAACAATTGATGACGAAAGTGAGCTTGAAGCCAAAGAGTATTGGTCAATCCACAGGGCTCCACCGTCATTTGAGGAGCAGAGCACAAAAACAGAGGTTTTTGAAACAGGTATCAAGGTAGTTGACCTTCTTGCACCTTATTCAAAAGGTGGTAAAGTCGGACTTTTCGGTGGTGCCGGTGTTGGTAAAACCGTTATTATCATGGAGCTTATCAACAACGTTGCTATGAAACACAGCGGTTATTCTGTATTTGCCGGTGTTGGCGAGAGAACACGTGAAGGTAACGACCTTTATCATGAAATGAAAGAATCAAACGTTTTGGATAAAGTTGCCCTGTGCTTTGGTCAAATGAGTGAGCCTCCGGGAGCAAGAAACCGTATCGCATTGACAGGCCTTACAATGGCAGAATATTTCAGAGATGAGATGGGCCTAGATGTATTGATGTTTATTGACAACATCTTTAGATTTGCACAATCAGGTTCAGAAATGTCCGCGTTGCTTGGACGTATTCCTTCGGCTGTAGGATATCAACCGACTTTGGCTAGAGAGATGGGTGCGCTTCAAGAAAGGATCACCTCTACAACAAAAGGTTCTATTACTTCTGTTCAAGCGGTATATGTTCCTGCAGATGACTTGACCGACCCTGCTCCAGCATCAGTGTTTGCACACCTTGATGCTACGACAGTTCTTAATAGATCGATTGCTGAAAAAGGTATCTATCCTGCGGTTGACCCATTGGATTCAACTTCAAGAATGCTTGATCCGCAGATTATTGGAGATACACACTATAAAGTAGCAAGAGGTGTTCAGCAAGTTCTTCAAAAATATAAAGATCTTCAGGATATTATCGCGATTCTAGGTATGGATGAGTTGAGCGAAGATGATAAACTTGTTGTTGAGAGAGCTAGAAAAATTGAAAAATTCCTTTCTCAGCCATTCCACGTTGCTGAAGTGTTTACAGGATCTCCAGGTGTATATGTGACACTCGAAGATACATTAGAAGGCTTTAAGGGCCTTCTTGAAGGTAAATATGACCATATGAATGAAGCTGCATTCTATATGGTAGGAAACATGGCTGAAGCGATTGCTAAAAACGATAAGATTAGCGCAAAAGCATAATCTTAAAGGATAACTATGAAACTTTTGAAGCTAGAAATAGTTACACCGGATGGTGTAATTTTTGACGCTGAAGTAAAACAGGTAACTTTACCGGGTAGCGAAGGTGAATTTGGCGTATTGCCAGAGCATGCTACCTTAGTATCGTTGCTTGATACAGGTGTGATTGTGATTGACCAAGCAGACAATTCAGAAGTGGCCGTGGCTATTAATTCTGGGTATGTTAAAGTCGATGAAGAAAAAACGACTTGTATTGTTGATGGTGCAGTTGCAATCTCGGGTGAGGATAGTGATCTTGCTTTGGCACTAGAGAAGGCAAAAGCCTTACTAAAAAGTACAGAAGCCTCAAATACTGCTATCGCATCTGCGGTGAGCAGAATAGAACGTATTGGAAAGTCTTTTTAACTTGAACTCTTTTCTTGATTATTTTACAAACAGCAGTGCAATTACTATTTTTGTGCTGCTGTTATTGTCGGGCTATTTTATTACAACATTTTGGATATTTTTTGATCGATTTTATATTTTGAATACGCGTATTGTTTCAGAAGGAAAATCACTTAAAGCGCTCTATACGGGACAGTCGAAAAACGTACAACATACATCGCTTCTTTATACCTATCTTACGCGTGTCAATATACCCAATAAGGCTATACTTGAAGCTGCATCATCGGATGCAATTCGTGTTTCAACCAAAGGATTGACTTGGTTGTCTATTATTGCTTCCACCTCTCCGTTCATTGGCCTTTTTGGTACAGTCATAGGTATACTTGAAACTTTTACGAAGCTTGGTGGACAATCCAGTGCTTCTTTGAGCGTGGTTGCTCCTGCAATATCTGAAGCATTGATTGCTACGGCAGCAGGTATAGCAGTTGCTACTTTTGCTTATACTTTTCATTTGATTTTGAAACGTAAGGCTTACGAATTGAGTTCATTATTAAGTTCACAATCAGAAGTTATACTTTCCCAGATAAATGAGGCATAAATATGTTTACTTGGGATGATAATCCGGATTTAAATATCACACCATTAGTAGACGTGATGTTGGTGCTTATGGCCATTCTTATGGTTACTGCACCAACTGTCACATTTCAAGAACAAATTACCTTACCGCAAGGCTCCAAGTCGGTCCAGGTAGAAAAACCCAAAACATTGACAATACGTATGGATAAAAATGAAAAAATTTATCTTAACAATGATGTTTACAGCATAGATACTTTTGCAGATGATTTTGTCAATGCTTCGGTGAAATACGATAAAAACAGTGAAGTGTATATACGTGCAGACGAAGAGTTGCAGTATAAAAGTGTAATGTATATTCTCAAAAGTGTTAAAGCCGCAGGTTTCGAAAAGGCATCTCTTATTACTCAATGATGGAAAAATATTCTAAATTTATTTCCGGCTCTTTGGCCTTTGGTATTTACTTTGCACTTATTGGTGTATTGTTGTTTTATTTCAATGTGCATAAAGCCAAAAAAAATATACATTATGTTGAAAAAAATGAACATCGTATTCAAGTTTCAATCAGTTCGCCTATGCAAAAAACAAAATCTGAGCCAAAAACTGCACCTCGGTCAAAACCGGCACCCAAGCCACAACCTACACCTATTAAAAAACCAGAACCCAAACCCGTACCAAAACCAGAACCCAAACCTGTACCAAAACCAGAGCCTAAGCCTACACCAAAACCTGTACCAGTCGAAAAACCTCTTCCTAAAGAGAAGGTAGCTCCAAAGGTGGTTGAAAAACCAATGAAAAAACCTGAACAGAAAAAGCAACCTCCAAAAGCTGTGAAAACGAGTGATCTTTTTGCCAAAGTTAATACGCCTGAAAAGAAAAATATCACCAAGCCCAATGAAAAACCAGTTGCAAACAAGCCCGTCAATAATCTGATAAAAGTGTCAGATAAACCAAGTGCGAGTGATCTTGTGTCAAATTCGCTGAAAATACAAAAAAACAGTGACAGCGGGGTAGAAAATGCTTATTTTGCAAAAGTAGAGAAAATACTTCAAGGATGGCCTGCGCAAAGTGAATTTGCCGGAGAAAAAGCAAAAGTTTGGTTTAAAGTGCAGGTAGACGGATCGTTTCAATTTAGAATAGTAACAGGGTCTTCGGCCCCTGGTTTCAATGAAGGATTGGAAGCTTATTTGATGCAATTGCAAAAGATAGGTTTTGGCCCCCATCAGGGCGGCAGGCCTTATGAGCTCGATGTTGAATTTGAGGCAAACGAATAAAGAAAATATGAATTAATGAATATTTCAACACATGATTGATACAATACGCAATACAATAGAAAATTATAAGGAATTTGTTTGAAATATTTTTTAACTTTTTTACTTGCATTACATTTTTTTGCAACAACACTATTTGGTGTTGATGCTACCCTGAAAGTGCAAAAAGATGTAGAGCAACGTTCTCGTATTGCGTTGGTTGATGGATCTTCTGTGCCCAATGAGAAGTTTTTCAATCTATTACTTTCAGATCTTAAAATATCCGGCCATTTTTTGGCAGACTCTACTCGCCATCAAGGTGACTTTGCTTCCGATTTTCTCTCACCGGAATTAAAAAGTAAAGAGTATGTGCTTAAGTATGCGCTTTCTATGGAAAATGGTGTGAAGCTTGTCGTACGGCTTTTGAAGGCTTCTGAAGGTACAGAATTTTTCAAGAAAAGCTACGCCATACCCGCTGTTGAAAAATTGCCTTTTTTGGGACACAAAGCTATTAGCGACATTAATAATGCGTTAAATTATCCTGATATCTCTTGGATAAATCGTTATGTGGTTTTTTCCCGTTATACAACCCCTGGACGCAGCGAAATACTGTTGGCTGACTATACTTTTAATTATCAGAAAGTCATTATTAGGGGCGGGCTTAATCTTTTCCCCAAATGGGCAGATGCGGGCCAAAAGAGTTTTTACTATACTTCGTATGCCGGTTTAACGCCAACACTTTACAAAATCAACATTTATAGCGGAGAAAGACAAAAGATTATATCTTCGGAAGGAATGTTGGTTTGTTCTGATGTAAGCAAAGACGGCAGCAAACTCTTATTGACAATGGCTCCGGAAGGTCAAGCCGATATTTATGAATTTAATTTAGGATCGCAGTCTAGATCAAAAATTACAAATTTTAACGGAATAGATGTAAATGGCAAATATGTAGATGATGAAAGCAGTATCGTGTTTGTTTCCAATAGATTGGGCTATGCAAATATTTTTAAACAATCTTTGCATGGTGCGGCTGTTTCGCAAATTGTTTATCATGGGCGTAACAATAATGCATGTGATGCCCATGAGGACCAGATCGTCTATTCAAGCAGAGAAAGTCAAAATACTTTTGGAAAAAACACTTTCAATCTTTATCTGACTTTTTCCATGGGGTCTGGCACCCGCCCATTAACAACCACGGGAGCCAACCAGTTTCCGAGATTTTCTGCGGATGGAAGTGTGATTTTATTTATTAAGCATAGTGGCCGTGGCTCTTCGGTAGGTTATATCAATCTTGAAAGCCATCAAAGTTTACTTTTCCCAATTTCGGGAAGTAAAATGCAATCGATAGATTGGTAATGAATTTAAAAAAGGATAAAAATATGATTCAAAAATTTATAATAACAACAGCAGCAATTTCATTGCTGGCTTTGACCGGATGTAGCCAAACAGCCCCTGATTTAGCCGGAAAAAACAATGTCTCTGACGCAACACAGTTTGGAGACGATACTGTATCGATCGACGAAAACAAGTATGGAAATGAAGCCGGAAGCGGAAGCAACTATAACAGCAGCAGCGATGGTTTCCAGAGCATCTATTTTGGGTTTGGTGACTACGGTATCTCTTCATCAATGCAGGAACGCATAAGTACAAACGCAAATGTGGCAAACAATGCCAGCGGATCACAAGTGAAAATTGAGGGGAACTGTGATGAATTTGGTACTGATGAGTATAATTATGCACTGGGCCTAAAAAGAGCTAAAGCAGTAAAAGATTCTATTGCTTCACAAGGTGTAAACACAAGCAAGATGGTCATTGTAAGTTTCGGCGAAAGCAATCCTGTATGTAATGAGCCTACAGATGAATGCTATGAAAGAAACAGAAGAGTTGATATTCGTTTAGCAAACTAGGACAGGCATGAAAAAAGTGGCTTTCAAACGTTTTGTTATGGTTTTGTTGCTTGGTTCGGCAGTGTTGTTGGCTGAGCCGTCAGTATATGGTTTTGGGGACTCAGACAATGGGTCGGATGAAAGTATGACATCAAGCGAAAGAATTATGCTTGATAACAGAAAAGCTATTGCTGAACTCAAGCAAGAGGTAGCAAGACAGAATGAAAGAATTGATGGATTAATATCCATTATTGAAGGCTTAAGTGCTTCGCTAAACGAGCTTAGAGAAGGCGGAGCGAGTAGTCAAATGACTATGGGTGCGTCCAGCAATGATGAGGCAGTACTGAAAGAACTTGCCAATATGATTGACAGGATAAACACGACTTATGTCAGTAAAGAAGAACTTCAAAAAGCATTGGGCGGGGGCACAAGTTACCAGGCTCCCTCTGTCCAATCCAATCAGACCGAAGAAGTTCCGCCTTTGGCAGAAAATTTAGAAAGTCAACCGGCTGCCAGTCTTTACAGTGAAGGGGTTAGGCTATTTGGCAAAACACGCTACGATGAAGCAAAAAAAAGATTTATCATCACTGATAAAAAAGGGTATAAAAGTGCAGCCTCCAATTATTATCTAGGAGAAATTGCCTACTATACGAAACAATATGAAGACGCAATTTTCCATTATAAAAAAAGTGCCGGCCTTTATGATCAGGCAAGCTATATTGACACATTGCTTCTGCATACTGGAATGTCATTAGAAAATATTGGGGATAAGGCACAAGCAAAAGCTTTTTATGAGAATATTATAGAAAATTATGCAGGCAAAAAAACTGCAGAGATTGCAAAACAAAGGTTGAAGAGCCTATAATGTCTTGGCTAAAAGTATTTTTTATTTTAGCCTTGTTAACTACTTCTCTTGCTTTGTCTGATCAGCCTAAGATAAAAGGTTCTGAGACCATTCCTCTTTCCAAAACCGAATTTTTAGTAATGCATCACAAAAAAAGAGAAAAGATAAATCTTGCCGGTAAAGATTTTATCCTTGTTTCCGTAAGAGAGAAGGGGAGCGACGGAAGATTTTATGCGGTAGATAAAGACGGTACGGTATGGTGGAGCGGACCCGTGACTTCAGGGGCCCCAGAGTTTGCAAGTCCTTCGGGTATTTTTTCTATTATTCAGAAACGTCGTTATCATATGTCTACAGCTTTTCCGGACCCTAGCGGGATTAACAATATGGATTACATGATTAAATTCACGCACAGAGGACACGCATTGCATCAAGGCAGTGTAGACTGGATGTCTCATGGATGTATTCATGTTGATAAAAAAGATATTCCTGTGCTTTTTAAGTGGGCACGTCTGGGTATGAAAGTAGTAGTCACAAGGCATACTTATATGCCTTGTGCACAAGAAGATTTACGTAAAATTTATTTAAAGTGATCCCATAAAATTTTATAATTCTTTTGCTTTTTTGTAGGCTTTTTCTATGGCATTTATACAGGAGGATCTAACATTTCCTTCTTCTAGGGCAGCATAACCGGCTGCAGTGGTACCGCCTGGGCTCATAACACCATCTTTAAGTAGTGCAGGATGAATATCTTGTATAAGCTTACCGAAACCACCAAACAGCCCCCTCATCACTTCCATCGAATCAGTTCGTTTCATTCCTTGCTTGACTGCGCCATCACTCAAGGCCTCTGCAATGAGGGCAAGATATGCCGGACCGGAGCCCGCCAAAGCTGTGGCAATATCCAGTTCTTTTTCGCTCTCGAGCCATAATGTGGGACCAATACCTCCTAGAAGAATTTTAGCCTCTTTTTGAAAAGCGGCTGCACCGGTAAGTGTGGTCATTGAATAACCGACACTGGCTGCGAGGTTTGGCATACATCTTACAATTGCATCGGCATCAAAGTGTGTTTTTAGTTTTTCTATAGACGTGCCGGCCAATACAGAATAGAGAACCCTCGATTTTCCTTTAAGTTTGACGGAAACCTCTTCCACATTCGCAGGCTTTATACACAAAAGAACCGTTTTGCCGGAAATATCAAAATCATCCATAAGATATTTATCTATTTTGGCGCCCAATGCTCCCTCGAAGTCATCAAGTTTGTGCTTGTTTCTGCCTGCCACCTCTATATGGTATTTTTCTTTAAGGCCTTTGGCGATACTTAATCCCATATTGCCATTGCCGATAAATGTAATTGTCTGCTTCATTTTTTTCCTGTTTTGCATAATTATATGATTATATCATGATTGCTTGGAAATAAAAATAATATCTGAAAAATCAATATATTGCATGATGGACGTCAAATATAGTATATACACCATCGATTAACCATTAGTTTGTTAAAATAAAAACAAATCGTTAAGAAGCAAAGGTATTAAATGGAAGCATTTTTAGCAAAAGCAAAAGCAGCAAGCAGAGTATTGTCTACATTAAGAGGATCTCAAAAAAATCGTATTCTTAAAGAAATGGCAAAAGCAGTGAGAGCAAACAGCAAAACACTGTTGGAAGCAAATGCATTAGATATGACAAACGGCAAAAAAAACAATCTCTCGTCCGCTCTAATGGACAGGCTTTATTTGGATGAAAAGCGAATAGATGCGATGGCCATAGCCATAGAGGAGATTGCTGCCCTTAAAGAACCGGTTGGAAGAGTATTGGATGGCTGGGTGACCGAAGATGGATTAAAAATAGAGAAGGTATCCATTCCAATCGGTGTTATAGGCATCATCTATGAATCTCGTCCAAATGTAACAAGCGATACCGCAGCATTATGTTTTAAGAGTGCAAATGCCTGCGTATTAAAAGGGGGAAAAGAGGCTGAAAATTCAAACATAGCTATTGCTGAAATACTCAAAGATGTTTTGATCAAAAATGATCTTCCTTCCTCTTTGATA
>JAUPLS010000002.1 GCA_030836805.1 Campylobacterota bacterium
ACAAAAAGCAACGGCCTGGAATCTTCTTTTTTGACTTCAATATACGCTACATGAGGTATTTCAAGTTCCACATCAAGCGGTTCTTCTATAATCTTTAAATTGCCATTTTCTTTAAGCCATGCTACAACATCTGTCATATTTACCCTTCTATTCAAAAGAGAATAAATTCTTCTTTTTCTCTATCAGATTATAGCAAAAGAGGATTAGTTTTTTATAGAAGAAACATAACAATTAAAGGGTTATGTAAGAAACCCCGCAAGCAGTAATTTCAAAAAATAAAATACACCTTTAGGGTTTCATTCTTTATTTGTTTAAAACTGCCGCCCGGTACCCTCTCAGCTTTATTTGGAGATCTTCGATTGCTTTTGAATCTTAAAAGATTAAAGTCTCTGAGGCATTTCTTCCTTAAAGGCGATCTCTTCAGCTTTCGAAAGTATTTCCAGAGCACCCTTTGCGATCATCCGCTCAGCAAGACGATCCCCCAAACTATCACATGCCAAAAGTGGTGCCGAAAGCTCTTCTTGCATGATATGTGTCCCGTCAGGATATCCCAGCATAGACCTTATCGTCACGGTATCTCCCTCCGCCACTGCATTGACTGCCACGGGAGCGGAACATCCCGCCCCTATCTTGGAGACAAAATCACGTTCCAATTTTGCACAAAGAATACTCTTTTCATCATTAAGTGTCATAGCTATCTGCCGCACCCTCTCACTGGAACTTATGATTTCTATACCCAGTGCTGCTTGCCCCATAGGCGGAATCATAAAATCCAATTTTTGAACACAAGGGATATCTTTGAGCAAATCAAGCCTATGAAGCCCTATATAGGCAAGTATAATAGCGTCATATTCACCCTCTTTGAGCTTTCTTAATCTTGTATTCACATTGCCTCGTAAATCTTTTACTTTTAGATCCGGACGTTTTTGCAAGAGCTGCATCCGTCTTCTTAGGCTTGTCGTGCCCACTATTGCACCTTGCGGAAGATTTTCTAGGCTGTGATAACGATGCGATAAAAAAACATCACTTTGATCTTGACGTTGTGTTATAGCCACAAGCTCCAAACCCTCAGGAATATAGGTGGGGACATCTTTGAGCGAATGTACTGCAAGGTGTGCATTTCCTGCAAGCATTTCATCTTCAAGCTCTTTAGTAAAGTGCCCTTTCCCTCCAACAAGGGCCAATGGTTTATCTAAGATTTTATCCCCTTGGGAAGTAATCTCATTAAGTTCTACTTTCACCTGGGGAAAAGCGCTTTCTATTCTTTCCTTGACATGATATGCTTGCCATAATGCAAGATTGCTTGCTCTGGTTGCTATGATTAATTTTTCCATTTGACTACTTTATAAATTTTTTATATCCATCTCTTGTTTTATCCCACTCCCCATCAATATAAACGGTTGGCGTACCTGTAACCATCATTCTCCCGGCACTCTCTTCGTCAGATTTCATAGCCTCGATCACTTTGGCTTGATTAATTTGTGCTTCCGTAATTTCATAGCCTGTCTGCTTTTTAACCGCTTCAAGGACTTTTTTCAGATTGGTTTCACTTGGATCTATCTGCAATGCATACATTTTTGCAACAATATCCGTTCTGCCTTCTTCTTGTGCCGCATGCATCACACGTGTCAAAATGCCCGAGACCGGATGAAGGCTTAAAAGAGGAAGATGGTAATAGTAAACCGCTATCGTTTCAGGATGCTCTTTTGCTGTCTTAAATATATCGGGCACTACCTCTTGACAAAAAGGACATAGCGGATCCGAAAAGATAAGAATCTTGTGCTTGGCCTCTTTATTTCCAAAAAGAAGATGTGCATCATTGTACATATTCAATGGGACGGTCGGCTTGATTTCGTCACGGTAGTCATTGCCTGTTTGCAAATTGATCAAATGTCCGGTAATAAGTCCGTCTTTAATAAACATCATCTCAGGTGCATGAATCTCTTTTCCCTGATAGGCCAAATCCATAGTAGTTAAAAGCACTGTCCATCCCGGGAGAGCTTCAATGCTTTTACTTTCAAGCACGCTCACCCCTTTAGCTTCAACTTGAGGATTTTTAACAATATTTTTTTTAACATATTTTAACAATAATTTATTATCCGGCTGTGTATTCGCACTAATGGCGATCGTGGTGACTGCTATGCTCGTCAATAATTTCAACATCAATAACATCTTCTTCTCCTTTATAAATATGATTTGCATCATACGATTTTTGTTCCGGCGTTATTTTAGCAATAAATTTCAAATAGAGTGTATAGCCCAAACACACTATACCCACAAAGTCACTTAAAACCCCTGGCACAATAAGCAGTATAGCTCCTATAAAATAGGCTGTAGCTGCATCATGAAAACTTTTCATACTCAGTTTGCCCTTGGCTACAGAACCAAGATTATTCATCATGGCAAATGGAGTAGACTGAAGTAATTTTATCCCCACAACCATGCTTACCAAAATCCATACGGCACTCCATACAAACCCTATTTTTTCACCCACTTTAAGTGAAAGGTAAAGCTCCAAAAGCAAAAGTGGTATGAGAATAATAATCATGGCTATACCTTTTGATTCACAACATCTATAACGGCGTCAATCAAAATATCTTCTGTATGCAGCCCTTCCCTGCAAACAAACTCTACAAGGCCGTCTTGGAGTTTTTTTCCTATCACTATGGCGTAGGGTATTCCTAAAAGCTCATAATCTTTCATCTTAAAACCAAAACGCTCTTTTCTATCATCAAGCAACACATCTTTACCTTGTGCTTTTAATTTCTCATAAAGTGTTTCTCCTAACATTTTTTGCTCTTCGTCTTTGATGTTAGAGACAATGATCTGAAGATCAAACGGTGCAGACTCTTTGGTCCAGATACACCCCTTCTCGTCATGATGCTGTTCTATGATGGCTGCCAGTAAACGACTTACCCCTATCCCATAGGTTCCCATCACCATCGGCTGCGCTTTACCGTTTTCGTCTAAAAAGGTAGCCCCTAACGGTTCACTATAGCGGGTACCAAGCTGAAAAATATGTCCCGCTTCTATCCCTTTAGTGTATCGCAATGGTTTACCGCAACAACTGCACAAATCTCCCTCCTGCACAGCGACAAGATCAAAGTATTCTGCCTCAATACCCGCAAGGCTTACACCCACTAGATGATAATCTTTTTCGTTGGCTCCGCAAATAAGAGAAGAGGCATCTTTAAGCGTATCGTCCAAAACCACCCTTACTCCCTTAGGAATTACAGTTGGCCCCATGAAACCTGCGATTAGGCCTATTTCTGCCAGCTCATCTTCGGTAATATCTACCAGATCATTGGCATCAACTGCATTGCATGCTTTAACTTCTTGAAGTTCGTCCGAACCCCTTAAAGCAAAAAGAACAATTTCGCTTCTGCCTTCATCGTAAAGTGCACGCTTGGCTACCGTTTTGACCAGGTAATACGGATCTACTCTAAAATACTCGCTTAAGGCCTCTATCGTTTTTACCTCTGGGGTATAAAATCTTGCAAAATTGGCTTCAGGCGCTTCAGCCTCGCATTTTTTTTCTTTACGTACAGCCGCTTCTATATTGGCGCCATACTCACAAGCGTCACAAACTACTATGGTGTCTTCGCCGCTTTCGGCAAGCACCATAAACTCTTTGCTTCCGCTTCCGCCGATGGCACCGCTGTCTGCTTCGACTACCCTAAACTCAAGCCCCAAACGCGTGAATATTTTTTTATAAGTCTCTTCCATCAATGCAAATTCACGCTGCATATCTTCAGTGGAGGTATGAAAACTGTATCCGTCTTTCATCAAGAACTCCCGTCCTCTCATCAAACCAAAACGCGGCCTGATTTCATCGCGAAACTTTAAATTGATCTGATATAGATTTAATGGCAGCTGCTTATAGCTTTGTACCGTTTGTCGCACAAGATTCACCATCATCTCTTCATGCGTCGGGCCCAAAATAAAATCATTCTCTTTACGGTCTTTAAAACGCAACAACTCTTTACCGTATTTTTCAAAACGTCCACTCTCCTGCCAAAGCGATGCGGGGGTAACGAAACTCAAACTCACCTCTTGACAGCCGGCATGATCAAGCTCTTCCTTGACCACGCTATGTACTTTATCTAATACTTTTTTTCCCAAAGGCAAAAAATTGTAAAGTCCGCTTCCTCCGACAGACTGAATAAATCCGCCTCTTACAAGATAAATGTGGCTTGCTAACGTTGCGTCATTGGGTGTTTCTTTGGCAGTAGGTATCAATAATCTTGAAAATCTCACGCGTTATATCCTTTTGTATGGTGATCATCTTTATATTGTTTAAAATCAATGTGTTCTGTATTTATATTGAACATTTCTTTGACAGATTCAATGCAATTTGCATTTTGTTTCTGCGCAGAAGTGTGTCTAAGATTTTGTGTAGGATCGTGCAAAAAACGGTTAAACATTTGATGAGCCATTTTTCTTATATTCTCTTCATATTCTGCCGGAACAAACCCTTTTTTAATCGCCCTTTGCATTTCACGCTCTATCGCTGCAGAGACATGCTTTCGCATCTGCTTAATAACCGGCTCTACAGAAAGAGCGCGCAGCCATGTATAAAATTCATCCTGATAGCGCTCTACGATCTCCGATGCCCTTACAGCCTGTTCTTCGCGCAAAGCATGGTTATCCTGTGATATACTCTGCAAATCATCAATGCGGAACAGCTGCAGCTTTTCTATAGCCATATCTTCAATATCGCGAGGTATAGCCATATCAAACCAAAGTCTTGGAAGCATGTCGTTTTCTATCATCTCTTTGGTAATGATGCATTCCGCAGAAGAAGTAGCCGAAAAAAGCAAACGGTATCTATTGAGATATTTGTCCAGCTTGTCACTTGTATCGGCTTTGACATTTTCACCCAGGTTCTGCGCAATATGTTGCACCTTTTCAAGATCTCTGCCTATAAGCACCACATCGCATCCTGCCCTAAGCAAATGCTTTGCAGCCAATACGCCTATCTCTCCTGCTCCCACAACCATGGCTGTCATGCCAAGCATATTTTCGCCTAAGATTTTCTGTGCCTGCGAAACTGCGACCGAAGCAATGGAGATGGGGTGCTCAGAAATATTGGTTTCATTTCGTACCTGGGCCGCACATTTAATCGCATAAGAAACCACACGGTTAAGCCTGCGTCCGGCAGTACCGTTTTCATAAGAAAATTTAAAAGCTTCTTTTACCTGGCCTGTGATTTGAGATTCTCCTATGACCAAAGAATCCAACGAGGAAACAACGGAAAAAATATGCCCGATAGCCTCTTCATCATCATAGCGTTTTGCTGTTGCTTTGATCTCATAAAAATTTAGGGCACTGTGTTGGCTTATGAGGCCCAAAACCGTATGATAACTTGAAAAATTATCACGCGTTGCCAACACAATCTCTACTCTATTGCATGTAGAGACAATAAAGGCTTCGTGGATAAAATCAAACTCAACCAAAGCATCGAGCATGAGCTTTTTTTCTTCATTATTGGCAAACGCCAACTTCTCCCTCATGGCCAAATCACAATTTTTATGCGAAAAACTTATCACTTGATAATACATTGCTAAAAATCCCTCTCTATCATCTCTTTGGCAATACCTGACAATGCTTTTTCGCCTTGCCGCTCCATGAGCTCTATCGCTTCATCTATAAATTTTCTGGCTTCCAGATAGGATTTTTCAACAATCAGATGTTTTTGCATCTGCTCTAAGATCCACGTTTGTTCATTAAAATTTAAAATCCTGCCATGCAATGAACGAAGTTTTTGCTTTGCTTTTTCATCCAACGCCTCATAAAGATAAATATAGGGCAAGGTAGTTTTCCCTTCGGCAAAATCATGCAATGCAGGCTTACCCAGCGTAGCGCTGTCAGAAACAATATCCAAAATATCATCAATCATTTGGAATGCAAGCCCCAAATTTCTTCCGTAGATCATATATATATCTCTTGGTTTTCCTGCCAGCAGTGCGGCCGCCCCGGCACTTGCCTCTATCAGTGAAGCCGTCTTTTGATAAATCATCTCTAGATAGATCTCTTTATTGTCATTGAATGTTTGGGAAAGAGAAACATCTTTGAGCTCTCCCAGACTTAGTTGCGTAACAGCATTGGAGATGATTTTCGCTACATCAGCACTGATATTATTCAACTCAAAAAAACCTTTAGAGTAGAGTATATCGCCCAACATGATGGCTGTTTTATTGCCGTAAATAGCATTAAGGGAAGGCTTGCTGCGACGGGTATATGCATCATCTATGACATCATCATGCAACAAACTGGCCGCATGTATCATCTCAACTATGGCGGCCGTTTTCACGACAGACAACCCCGTACCGGCAATTTTCAAAATAAGCTTTGCACGAAGCCTTTTTCCTTTTGGAAGCTTCATATACAACGAAGAGACATGTTTGTCGTTTAAATCAGCAACAAATTGTTCGATTTTTCTTTCAACGGCACTTAGCAACTTTTTATCCTATTCGCACTGCGTAACGATATTTCCCACAAGCTCTATAAAAATACTGTTGGTTCTATCTTCTAGCTCTTGCTCGATGATCATGCTTTTTAAAAGCATCTCATGTTCTTCTTCCAACCCTTTTTCTTCCAGCAGCTTTTCTGCTACGGCCAAACGCTGAAATATCTTCTCAAGCTCCATCTCTACGATATTTTGATTGGCTGATCTTGCTATCCCAAAAAAATTGCTTCTAGGCGTTCCTACCAAAAAATCATCTTCATCATCAAATAGTCTCATCTGCTCTCCATTACTTTTTGCACTCTACTCATTATAAGAAAAGTATTATATCAAACTTTGATGAATTTCTCATACGCCTCTATGGGTTTGGGTTCCCCCAGATAATACCCTTGCGCATACTCAATCTTCAATGCCTTGATTTGGGTATAAAGCATTTCATCCGAGACAAACTCGGCAACCAGCTTGCATCCAAATTCCTCTGCCAAATTTCGGATTGATTCAAGCACAATTTTAGTACGCGGAGCAAAAGTATGGAGTTGGCGCACTAAATTTCCATCTATTTTGATAATATCGATATCTAAATGTATCAGATAACTGTAATTGGCATACCCGCTTCCAAAATCATCAATGGCAATTTGAGATCCATAAGCTTTTAACTGTTGAAAAATGAGCATAACCTTGTCATAATCTACTATTTCATTATACTCCAGGATCTCAAATGTCAATCTGCCTGCAACTTCCCTATTTTTGTAAATATATTTCGTTATCAGTTTCATCATATCGTTGCTATAGAGATCATCAAGATCAAGATTGATGCTCAATTTGATATCTGAAAAAGCATGCAG
>JAUPLS010000015.1 GCA_030836805.1 Campylobacterota bacterium
CTCGACCAGCTTGTCCAGCATCGCGCGCCGGAAGGTGTCCTTCTGCAGCGGCCGGCCAGCGACCGCCTCGTGCACGGAGCGCAGGTCGGCGATGGTGAAGCGTCTGGGCAGGAGGTGACGGGGGTCAAAGATGGAGATATAGAAAAAGCAGCCGGAGTACTTGCGCAAGTCCTTAAGGATAAACCCAAAGAAAACAGATGGAATGAAGAAGAGAACGGAAAAGAGCAAGAGACTTCTGCTCGCGCGTTTTATGAAACAGGAGGATGATTATTCGTCAAAATTAATAATAAAGGATATTTTTGTTTTATCTGACCGAACAATTTTTTTCTATACAAGGCGAAGGTAAGTATGCAGGTGTCCCCTCTTACTTTTTAAGAACAGGAGGGTGCAATCTTTATTGCCCAGGATTTGGCACTTGTTATGAAATGAATGGTGAGTTGCGATATGGATGTGATACTTATTTTGCGGTGGATGCCGGCTTTGCAAAAATATGGCAAAAGATAGAACAGAGCAGTGAACTGATAGCAAAACTTAAAGATGAATTTCAAATTATTGGTTATCGTCCTCATGTGGTTATCACAGGGGGCGAGCCTCTGTTGTATTATAAAGACAAGGTTTTTTATGAAGTGATAGAGTGGTTAGTGTCACAAAAGATTCTTGTAACCTTTGAGACCAATGGCACTATAGAGATAGATTTTGAAAACTATCCTGCATACAAAAACTGTGTTTTTGCACTTTCTATCAAGTTGACAAATAGCGGTGAGAGCAGAGAAAAGCGTATTAATCCTATAGCTTTAAGGGCTATTGTGTCTTATGCTAAAGAATCATTCTTGAAATTTACCATTGATGCACAATTGATAGAAACAACTGCACTCGCTGAAATCAATGCAATTAGAGAGATATTGCCAAGGTCTGATATCTATTGTATGCCTGTAGGCGAAAGCAGGGAGTCGATTGTAAAAAATGACAAATCTGTTTTTTACTTTTGTATGGCACATAATTTTAGATATAGCGATAGATTGCACATACGTGTTTTTGATACGACACAAGGGGTATAAAGAGTATTAACTGGTTTGTTTCATCTTATTTTTAGGTGGATGTGTTAAAATCAGATAAACTCACTCCGATTAAGGATAGAAATATGTTGATACGGAAACTTTTTAAATTTGAAAATGCACACATTGTTCGTAATTGTACCACAAGAAGATGTAGTGAAAATATTCACGGACACTCCTACAAAATAGAAGTATTGCTCGAATCAAATTATCTTGACAATGGACAGATGGTATATGATTTTGGCTTAACTAAGCAGTATATTAAGGAATTGATTGATTCTTTTGATCATGCGATTACTCTTTGGTCCAAAGATGACAAAGCCTATATAGAGGCCATGAAGACACACAGCAGCCGCTGGATAGAACTCCCTGTTTCTCCTTCTGCCGAACAATTTTCACGTGTAATTTATTTGATAGTGGAGCGCATATTGGCGTGTACGGGCATGGTGAATGGAGAAAGAGATGTGAAACTTTACAGTATCATTGTGCACGAAACGGAAACAGGCTATGCGCAGGGCTTTAGGGAAGATGCTCATAGTGAGCTTATGGGTACAATACATTTGGAAGAGATTATTTTTTCACAACAGGTACAAAGCGAATGGAGCGATAAGGCACTTTGGGATAAGCTATTGCAGCGTACCTTAATCCAGAATCCAAAGAAAGTTTAGTATAATTATAAAATTAAATTAAAAAGGAAAATAAATGAAAAAAATAACACTGTTTTCATTGATAGCAGCAGCAGTGCTTTTTACGGCATGCGGAGAAGAGACAAAAAAAGAAGCAGCAGAAGCAACCGCGGCAGTACAGGAAACAGCATCTAAGGCAGCAGAAGAAACTAAACTTGCAGCACAAGAGGCGGCGTCCAAAACAGTTGAGGCAACAAAAGAGGCAGTAGATGCGGTTAAAACAGAAGCAGTCGAAGTAGCAGAAAAAACAAAAGAAGCAGCAGCAGAGATGGTACAAGCAGTTGCACCAAAGGCTACAACGACTGAAGAAAATATTACAACTTCTGAAACAACGCAAGAGGTCTCTGAAGCAAATCAAACAATAGAGACACCAAATCAAGAAACAAAAGTGTTGGAGGCACCAGCAGCTTATGCAAAATGTACGGGATGCCACGGACAGGACGGTAAAACAAAAGCGCTTGGCAAATCTGAAATTATTGCGGGCCAATCTGAGGCCAATCTTGTAGCGTCAATGAATGAATACAAAGCGGGCACAAGAAATGTATCTGGTATGGGTGCACTTATGAAAAGTCAAATGGATACAGTAAGCGATGAAGAGATTAAAGCTATTGCAGCATATATTTCAAGCATAAAGTAAATTTTATTATTCTTTTCCCGCAGATGCGGGAAATCTTTCACGACTTCTTAATTTGTAAAAAAATCCTCTTTTTGGCATCGATTTATATCCCACCCAATCGGAATAATTTTTACAGGCGAACCTTTTTGAAGCAACTTGAGGTTGGGGGTTGTGATTATCATTGCGTTGGCTTTATGCATAGGTGAGACCATGCCTGGAAGCTGTTGGGCCAGAGGCGCAAAAGAAACCCCGTCAAAATGACCCAGGCATACAGCATATTTTCCTCCACGAATTTGATGGTCGTGTGCGATTTGAGTATGTATTGTGCCATGATGGTAGGCATTGGCTCCGCTCATTTTTGCAATGAGCGCACATACAAAAATCTCATAGTTTACCATTGAGGCCAAAGGATTTCCGGGTAAATTCACAATAGCACTTTCTCCTATTTTCCCATAGGTTGTAGGTTTCCCCGGTTTGATGTCTACTTGACTAAAATAAGTTTTCATTCCTAAATTGCTAAAGGCTTCTTTTGTAAAATCTTTATCCCCTATACTTACACCCCCACTCGTAAGGATAATATCGGCATCCATAGCTGATTTTATCACCTTTTTAAGCGAATCAATGCTGTCGCCGCTATTGCCTATATACCGCACTTCACAACCCAGCTCCTGTGCGCGTGCAAGAAACATGGGAGTGTTTGAGTTGTAGAGTTGATGGGGTGTAATTTTTTCAAAATGTGAACGAAGTTCATCTCCGGTACCAAATACTGATACTTTGATTTTGCGTCTGACCACAAGATGAGTGACTCCTTGGCTGGCGAGAAGAGCGATACTGTAGGCATTTATTTTTTCGCCTTGATATAAATAAGGTACACCGCTTTTGATATCTTCTCCTGCATACCTAATGTGTGCATTATTTTCGATCGATGCAGGGAGTGTTACCTGATCGCCTTGAATTTTTACTTTTTCAATAGGAACTATTGCTTCGCATCCCATTGGAATTGGCGCACCGGTCATGATCTTAATGACATGCCCTTCCGTAAGTCTTGTTTTTGGAGTATCTCCCGCGTAGAGAACTTCTTGGCAGGTGACTGTAATGCCTGCATCGGCACACTTGACTGCATACCCATCCATAGCAGAGTTGTCAAACCTGGGCAAATCAAATTTTGCTACATAATCTGCTGCTGCGATACGCCCTAAAGCTGCCTCAATAGGAATAATTTCTGTGCTTACAGCAGAGGTATTCTGATAAATAATGTCCAATGCTTCAATTATAGAA
This sequence comes from Campylobacterota bacterium, assembly GCA_030836805.1. Taxonomy (GTDB): domain Bacteria; phylum Campylobacterota; class Campylobacteria; order Campylobacterales; family Sulfurovaceae; genus Sulfurovum. The sequence goes on from JAUPLS010000015.1 coordinate 3,636, forward strand.
ACCGCCATATAAAAAAACCTTTGTTCGGAAATGAGATAGATTATAACAAATTTGAGTATAATTCAAGATATTAATATTTAGGATGATATGTTATGTTGGAACAAATCTTACTTTCGCATTCTCTTCTGGTCAAAATTTTTTTAGGATTTTTAGTAGGAGGATTATTGATCCCCTTTGTAGGCGCAAAAGATCCTGGCGGTTTTAGAAAAGCAAGTTTTATTTACACTATGATCTTTCAAGCGCTTATTGCGATGATCGCGTTTGTGGGTATTGTCGCTTTGGCTATGGGCGAATTTAGTATGACATTAAGTATTATTTTGATGATTGTGGTTTGGATAGTGATGATGTATATAGAGATACGTAAATATAAATTGATTAAAATAGGTAATCTGCAAAATGAACAGACATACAAGCTGCTTAAGGGGGCTTTTTTAAAAATTTCCGCATTGCAAATTTTGCTGGTAGTATTTATGATTGTATTTAAAGTAATGGAAGTAAAAGGTGTTATATCTTTATCATAAGGAGGCAGGCAGGTCTCAATTGACTCTGCTTGGAGAAGAACATCGCTATATTTTTAAGGTGCGCAGACACAAGGTCGATGATATCCTTTATGTGCGCAATCTTCAAGATGGCTTGATTCATCGCTACCGTATTGATGCGATTGATAAGCGAAGCGCAGACTTGGCATTAGAGGAAAGTGAAACTTTGGAAATCAAAGCCCGACGGCCATTGCATATCGGCTGGTGTATCATCGATCCCAAAAATATAGAAAAGAACATTGCTTCGCTCAATGAAATGGGAGTGGAAAAGATCACTTTTATCTATTGTGCGCGCTCCCAAAAAAGTTTTCAAGTCGATTTTTCCCGTTTGCAAAAAATTTTGCTGAGCTCTTCCCAGCAGTCGGGACGGAGTACGATGATGGCCCTAGATACAGCCAAAAGCCTCAAGACATTTTTAGCGGAAAATCCCCAGAGTTATTTGTTGAATTTTTCAGACAATACGCTTGGCAAAGAGATCTCTCTGGATACGATCGTGGTAGGATGCGAAGGCGGGTTTACGGAGGATGAGATCGCTTTGTTTTCTTCAGAAAAAACCGTTGGTTTTGATACGCCGTTGGTGCTTAAAAGCGAAAGTGCGGTTTGCGCCGTTGCGGGTAAAATATTATTATAAATCAAACAAAAAGGAATGCTGAATGAAGATTTCAAGAAGAGATATCCTTAAGTTTGCCACAACCCTGGCAGCTGCATTATTTACTACGCAAAGTAATGCTTCTGATACAAAAAGTGATGTGCAGTCCGGTAAAAAATTAGACTTTGCCCCGATTCACAAGGCCAAAGGCCCAAGAGTTGTGGTAGTAGGCGGCGGATGGTCGGGACTGAGTGTTGCCAAATATACTAAACTATTTGCACCTTTGGCGGACGTAGTATTGGTAGAACAAAAAGAAATTTTTATCTCTTGCCCTCTCAGCAATCAGTGGCTGATCGATAAAGTTGATCTGGAGTTTTTGACGCATGATTATCTGAAAGCGGCCAGAAATCATAAATACACCTATTTCCGTGCGACTGCCACCGGAGTGGATAAAGAAAATTCCATTTTGCATACCAGCGAGGGTGATATCCCATATGATTATCTCGTATTGGCACCAGGAATTGAGTATGATTATTCGTTTTGGACTGATGATATTGTGCTTGAAAACAGGCTCAGACAAGAGTATCCGGCTGCTTTTAAGCCGGGGTCTGAGCATATGACGCTTAAAGAAAAGATCAAGAATTTCAAGGGGGGAACTTTCCTTATGACGGTACCGGGCGGAAATTACAGATGTCTTCCTGCCCCTTATGAAAGGGCCTGTCTTATTGCAGATTATTTTAAGCAAAAAAAACTTAAAGCCAAAATTATTTTACTGGATGAGAATAACGATATTACGATCAAAGAGCATGGTTTTCATACTGCAATCGATGAGTTATACAAAGATTATATCGTTTTGGAGTCCGGTGCAGCGATAGAGAGTATTGATCTTGACAAGAAGATCGTAAAAACTGAGTTTGATGAATATCATTTTGACGACGCATCCTTTTATCCTCATGTCAGAGGCGGAAAACTTCTTGAAATTGCAGGGGTTGCCAAAGATTCAGTCTATAACAGGCTTGAGGGAGACATTAATGTGGAGACTTATGAGGTCCATGGGTATTCCAATATCTATGTTTCTGGCGATGCAAGGCCGATGGGGTTTTCCAAGTCGGGCAATACTTCACTGACCGAAGGACAAAACGTAGCCAAACTCATCGTTGCTAAGATCAACAAACAACCCAAACCCAAATGGATGACCCCGATAACTCTCTGTGTCTCCGCTGTTTCTGCTTATCCCGAAAGGGGGATATTTATCCATTCAGAATATGCCTATGATAAAAAAACACAAAGATTCAGTTTTGCAACCCCTGTGACCAGCGAGATTTGGAAAGGTAAAACCGGGATCAAAAATGCAAAAATGATCTTAGGGTGGGCAAAGTCTTGTTATCTGGATTTCTTTGGAAAATAAAAAGCGGGCATTTTAACTTTATAATTTTTTAAAACTTTTTAGGTATAATTCCGTTCTGAATTTCCTTGCAGATTGCGAGAGAGCTGTCTCGCCAAAGAGCGTTGCAGTGACCCCTATCAAAGATAGTGGAAGGGTACAGTATGTATCAGAACAGGCTGGTTACCTGTCGCCAAAAAAACTAAAAGGTACAAAAATGAAAAAAGAGATTCATCCTGAATATATGGAATGTAAAGTAACTTGTGCATGCGGCAATACATTTGAAGTCAAATCAGACAAGTCTGAATTGAGCATTGATATCTGCAATGAATGCCACCCGTTCTTTACCGGTTCTGAGAAAATTGTTGATGCGGCCGGACGTGTTGATAAATTTAAGAAAAAATATAACCTCGGTTAATTTATAAGACTTTCCCGCCTGGGCCATTGATTCTTTGTTATATAATTTTGCTGCGCGCAAAGTTTAAAAAAAGGAGTTAAGCCCAGGTTTTCCTCCAGTTCAAGGAGAACTTTCTGTGCTAACATTTATTCCCACCCCTATCGGAAACCCCCAAGATATTACACTTCGTGCAATGAAGCTTTTTGAAAGAACAGAAATTTTTTTATGTGAAGATACGCGGCATACAAAACATTTGTTGCGCCTGCTTGAAGAACGTTTTGATATGTGCTATCCTGATGCTGAATTTTACTCTTTCAACGAACATAATGGTATGGAGCGTTTGGCACAATTTGGTCCGGTTTTAAACTCAAAAGAGGTTGTCTATGTGAGCGATGCGGGAATGCCTGTAATCTCAGATCCTGGGCAGATATTGGTTGCGTATTGTCAGCAAGAAGAGATAGCCTATGATGTTTTGCCGGGAGCCAGTGCCGTGACAACAGCATATGCGGCTTCAGGTTTTGAGGAGGGAAAATTTCTTTTTTTTGGATTTTTGCCCCATAAGGGAAGCCCAAGAAGCAGTGCTTTGGCAGAAGCGATGCATAATGGATATGCTACTGTTCTTTATGAAGCACCGCATCGCTTGGAAAAACTTTTAAAAGAGATCGCAACAATCGATGCAGACAGAGAGTTATTTTTGGCTAAAGAGATTAGCAAAAAGTTTCAGAAATATTATAGGGGAACAGCCAAGAGCCTTAATGAACAGTTTGCAAATATTACCATTCGTGGAGAATGGGTTGTGGTGATTGGTGCTAAAAAAAGCAAAGAGAAAAGCCTCTCTTTTGATGAGGTGCTGGCTTTAGATTTGCCTCCTAAACCTAAGGCAAAACTTCTTGCAAAACTTAGTGATAGAAGTATTAAAGAGTGGTATGAGACACTATTAAAAAAATAAAATAAAATTTCATTTTGCCCTCTTTTTTTCTTATCCTTCATACAGCAAAACTTCGCTAAAATCATCGTTATGATAATTTATGGAAAACAAGTATGTCTCTATGCTTTAGAGCACCACCCAAAATCGGTACAGACAGTCTATTTAGCCAAAAAAGGTTTGCTTAGCCAAAAGCTTTTTGATGCTTTTAAACCAAAAATAAAATTTTTAGAAGAGAAGTGGGCTCAGTCTATGAGCAAAGGGGGAAATCATCAGGGGATTTTGCTCGAAATTGATGATTTTGAGCAAAGTTTGCTTTCATCAATAAAACAGACCGATTTTATTGTGATACTGGATGGTTTAACAGATACAGGAAATATTGGAGCAATCGTGAGAAGTGCTTATGCATTGGGAGCAGATGCAATGATTGCCACAGGGGTAAAACAGCTCAATTTTGCAGGCATCACACGCACAAGTTCGGGTGCACTATTGGATATGCCATTAATGATTGCGCCCAACATCTTAGATGTTTTTAATGAATTGCAGCAGGTAGGATTTACGTTTTATGGAGCTTCTATGGAAGGTGACGCCATTGAGTCTACCGCCTTTGCACCTAAGCGCGTGTTGGTGCTGGGCAGTGAAGGCGAAGGGCTTTCCAAGAAAGCAAAATCTAAAATAAATCAAATGGTTTCCATACGGATGAAGCATGCATTTGACTCTTTAAATGTGAGTGCGGCCGCAGCGATATTAATACACAGGATGAGTTATGCAGTTAAATGAGATACTTGAAACAAATAGCCTTAATATGATCAGCAAAAAAACCAATATTGCCAAAGATAGCCTTGAATCACTTTTTGCTGCTGATTTTGGTGCTTTCCAAAAAACAAAAGCTTTAGGTTTTATCTCTATCATTGAGAGAGAGTGCCATGCTGATTTGGGTTCACTCAGAGCGCAAGCCCAGGAGTATTATGCACAGCATATGGAGCCTCAGGGAAAGCGAACAGTAGGTATTCCTGTAGTACATCAAAAACGAGGAAAATCAAAATGGCTCTTGATTTTGGTGCTCGGACTTCTTATGTATGTTTCTTGGTATTTTTTTACACAGTTTGATAAAAAACATTTAAAAAATATTCTTCCTTTTATGGAAAATAAAATCTCACAAGAAGAGGCAACAAAGGATGTGAAGGCAACCGACGAATTAAGTATTGAAACCGCGATCGCTTCAACCGTAAAAGAAGAAGCGGATAAAGAAAATGAAGTATCCGCTATAGTGCCGGATGAGGCAAATACAACACAAGTACCATAGTATGAACAAAAATAATAATAAAAAATAAAAGTTTAGAAGAGAGAAAAGCATGTTTGATGAAATACAGTTTGAAAAAATAAACAGATTGCCAAAATATATTTTTGCACAAATCAATGAATTGAAAATGAATGCAAGAAGAACGGGCGAGGATATTATTGATTTTTCAATGGGAAATCCTGATGGAAGAACGCCTCAGCCTATTGTGGATAAACTGTGTGAAACGGCAAATCGCGACAAGACACATGGTTATAGTGCCAGCAAAGGGATCTATAAGTTGCGGCTTGCGATGACAAAATGGTATAAGCGAAAATATAATGTTGATCTAGATCCAGAGACTGAAGTGGTTGCTACTATGGGGAGTAAGGAGGGGTATGTGCATTTGGTGCAAGCCATCTCAAATCCGGGTGACGTTGCCATTGTTCCTGATCCTACTTATCCGATTCATTCTCAAGCTTTTATTTTGGCTGGTGCCAATGTTGAAAAGATGGAATTGGTATTTAATGAAAAGACATTTGAAGTTGATGAGGATCGATTTTTAGCAGATGTTGAAGATGCGTTAGAAAATTCTGTACCAAGAGCTAAATTTTTAGTGCTTAATTTTCCGCATAATCCAACGACAGCAACCGTAACTCTGGACTTTTATAAACGCATCGTCGCGCTGGCCAAAGAGAAGCGATTTTATATTATTTCTGATATCGCTTATGCGGACTTGGCATTTGACGGCTACAAAACACCCTCTATTCTAGAGGTAGAAGGAGCAAAAGATGTGGCAGTTGAGTCTTATACGCTTAGTAAAAGTTATAGTATGGCAGGATGGCGTGTCGGTTTTATTGCAGGGAATCGCAAATTGATAGGAGCGGTACAAAGTATCAAATCGTGGCTAGATTACGGAATGTTTACACCAATTCAAGTAGCAGCAACGGTAGCGCTTGACGAATACGGCCATATCCCAGAAGAAGAGGTTCTCCCGCGCTACAAACATAGACGAGACATTACGGTAGAGGCATTTACACAAGCAGGGTGGCCGCTGGAAAAGCCGAGGGCAAGTATGTTTATTTGGGCAAAAATACCCGAAGTGGCACGTCATATGGGGAGTTTAGAGTTTTCCAAACAACTTCTTGTTCAAGCAGGCGTAGCTGTCAGTCCCGGAATCGGATTTGGTAAATACGGGGATGAATATGTACGTATTGCTTTGATTGAAAATGAAAAGAGAATTCGTCAGGCGGCCAGAAATATCAAAAAATTCCTCAAGGCCCTGGAAGAGGAAAAAAAGCATGGTTAAAATAGGTATCTTGGGTGTAGGTACTGTGGGTGCCAGTGTTGTAAAAATACTTGAGGCAAACGCAGATATCATTGAAGCGCGAGCAGGAAAGAAGATTATTGTGAAATCCGGAGTCATTAAAGATCTCTCCAAAAAACGCGATATCTCTATTTTTCTGAGCGATAACCCTTATGATATTGTAGATGATCCAGAAATTGACATTGTTGTTGAGCTTATGGGTGGGATTCAAGAGCCTTATGGTTTGGTCAAGCGAGCACTTGAAAATAAAAAACCTGTAGTTACCGCCAACAAAGCCTTGCTCGCGTATCACCGCTATGAGCTGCAAGCACTTGCCGGGGATATTCCTTTTATGTATGAGGCAAGCACTGCCGGAGGAATTCCTATTATTGGAGCGCTCAGAAGCGGTTTGTCTGCAAATCATATTAACTCTATTTTGGGGATTATGAATGGTACGTGTAACTATATGCTTACCAAGATGATCAACGAAGGCGCACACTATGATGAGATCTTGAAAGAAGCTCAGATGCTGGGTTACGCCGAAGCAGATCCGACTTTTGATGTGGGCGGTTTTGATGCCTCTCATAAATTACTTATTTTGGCAAGTATTGCCTATGGCTTGGATGCAAAACCTGAAGATATTTTGATTGAGGGGATTGAAAACATCACTCCAACCGATGTGGCGTTTGCAAAAGATTTTGAGTATGCCATTAAACTTTTAGGCATTGCCAAAAAAGTGGGAGACAAAGTAGAATTGCGAGTTCATCCCACGATGATTCCTCAGGAGAGTATGCTTGCTAAAGTTGATGGGGTGATGAATGCTGTGATGGTTAATGGTGATTGTGTCGGGGAAACTATGTATTATGGTCCAGGAGCGGGCGGAGATGCAACGGCTTCTGCAGTTATTGCGGATATTATTGACATCGTAAGAGGTAATAGCGGGCCGATGTTGGGCTACAAAAAGCCTTTAGAGAGCGGATTAGGATTGCTCCCCAGAGAAGAGATTCGTTCGCATTACTATTTGCGAATGAGCGTGGATGACCAAAAAGGTGTGTTGGCACAAGTGACCAATCTATTAAGTGAGTTGGATATCTCCATAGAAGCAATGATGCAAAAACCAGACGACGATAAAGATGCTTGCGTAGAGTTGCTTTTCGTTACCCATGAATGCGAAGAGAGAAAAATCCAAGAAGCCATGGCAGCACTCGGGAAGCTTGCCGTGGTGCACGGAAAAGTTGGAATGATAAGGATAGAACAGTAATGGCTAAAGATCATTATTTTGATATTACGGCAAAATTGGACATGATGGAACTTAAAAATGCCATCACGATGGCAGAAAAAGAAGTCACCACAAGATTTGACTTCAAAGGGATTGTGGCAGAAATAGACTTAAATGAAAAAGCCAAAACACTTAGCTTGAGTAGCTCTAGTGATCAAAAGATAGAGGCGCTCAAAGATATACTGATTAGTAAACTTATCAAAAGAGGCATCGCAGGGAAATCACTTGAAGAGGTTAAAACAGAAGGTATCAGCGGCGGCAATGTGAAAGTCATCTATAGGATTGTCGATTCGATAGACAAAGAAGAAGCCAAAAAGATTGTTAAAGCGATTAAAGATCTCAAGCTTAAAGTGACGCCTTCTATACAAGGCGATGAAGTAAGGGTGAGCGGCAAAAAGTTAGACGAGCTTCAAGTGGTGATGAAAGAGATTAAAGCCCTTGATCTTAAGGCGCCGTTGGTGTTTGGAAATTTTAATTAAATGGAGCGGGCAAAAACTGCTATCCTGAAAAAATTTTCTAAAAAGAGACAGGATCATATTTAGAATCGTTTTTTTATGGCTCTTTTAAGTCAAACTAGGTTAAAAATAAAAATAA
>JAUPLS010000131.1 GCA_030836805.1 Campylobacterota bacterium
CGAGTTAGATGATGACTTTTTTAAACTTGATGACGGCACCCCTACAGATTGTATCTTTTTGTCGCTCAATAAACTTTTTAACGATTCCCATCGTCCTGATCTTGTGATCTCTGGAATCAACAAAGGCGCCAACATGGGAGAAGATATCACCTATTCCGGTACTGCTGCGGCTGCAATGGAAGCGGTACTGCAAGGTATTCCCGCAATTGCCATCTCACAGGTTTGTCATGACCAATGTCAAAACATAGATGATTTTGGCTATGAATTGGCACAAGAAAGCATTGCCTTGCTTGTAAAACGTATTTTTGAAGACCGCTTCCCTTTGCCTGAGCGTAAATTTCTCAATATCAATATCCCTCCTATTGCAAAAGATGAATGCAAGGGATTTAAAATTACCCGTGCAGGCAACAGAATCTATGGCAATGATGCCGATGTACACAAAAATCCCAGGGGCCTGGAGCATTACTGGATAGGATTGCCCCGACTTGACTGGAGAGAAAACAAAGGATATATCACGGACTTTGAAGCCATCCATCAAGGCTATGTCTCCATCACCCCTATACATCTGGATATGACCAGCCATGATGATATCCAAATATTAGAGCAGTGGCTATGAGATTTGAACGCTGCAGGATGCTGTTTGGAAAAGAAGATTTTACAAAACTTCAAGCAGCAAAAATTCTTATCCTGGGTGCAGGGGGTGTAGGAAGTTATGTACTTGATTGTCTTTATCGCAGCGGTGTTCATTCTATTACGATTGTAGATTATGACACCTACGATGAAACCAATCAAAACAGACAAATCGGCTCAGATGCTATCGGTATGCTCAAAACAGAACGTTTAAAAGATCTCTATCCGGGCATCCAAACGATTCATCAAAAAATGGATATTGCATGGGTAGAATCTTTTGATTTTGATCCCTATGATCTTATCATTGATGCAGCAGATACCACCAAAGTAAAGATAGAGATAGCCAAAAAATGCTATAAAAAGCTCATTATGTCCCTCGGCTCAGCCAAACGCTTTGAAGCTTCCAAGATAGAAGTTGCTTCCATTTGGAAAACCCATGGAGATGCACTTGCACGAAAAATACGCAATGAACTCAAGCGTGCCAAATTTGATAGGAACTTCACCGTCGTTTTTTCTCCGGAAGAGGATAGATGCAAAGAAAAAGGCTCATGTGTTGCCGTAACAGGTGCGTTTGGATTGACAATCTGCTCTGAAGCAATCAAGAAAATTATCAACAAGGCCTAGTTTATTGCATGAGGCTTAAACCGAAACATCCCCTATACGCAGCAGAAAAATATATCAGGCCAAATAAAACAGAAAAAGTGAAAACACAAAGAGGAATCAGCCCATGATCATCGATAAATTGGAAAATTGGAAATATTATCATTTTGGTCCTGCATGGAAGCGGGCATTCGAATTTTTGGATACACTAACTCCCCTATCCGAAGAGGGCAAATATACGCTGCTGGGCGATGATGATATCTTTGCAATCATTATGAGCTATAAAACTCACGCCCCAGAAGAAGCTATTTTTGAATCGCACCAAAAATATGTGGATATTCAAACTGTTTTAACAGGAGAAGAAAGATTTGAGTCTTCTTTTAAGGGTGAACTCGGGGTTAATGTACCTTACGATGCATTAAAAGATATCGAATTATACCAGCGAACAACGCCAGGAAAAACACATATTGACGTACTCCCCGGAACATTTGTGATGCTTTATCCCCATGATGCCCATATAGCCGCTTTGATGATCGGCAAAAAACCAAAATGGATTAAAAAAGTGGTTGTCAAGATAAAAGCAAACCTGTTGCTTAACCCATTTTTTGAAAATAGTATTTAAACAATTTGAATTCTTGCAGCATTGCTGTACCCCTCTTTGTAAATAATATTATTTTTTTTGCTTAAACGTTATTTTTCCAGATTTTTATTTCTTGCTGCCAAAAACGTAAGAACAAACAATCCCGCAACTGCATAGTATACCCACATAGGGATCGGCACGGGATCGCCCGCTGCATAAGAATGCAATCCGGAAAGGTAGTAATTTACTCCGAAATATGTCATCAGCACCGTACTGTAAGCCCATGTCGCAACCACATTGTAAAGAAATATCGATCTAAGCGCCGGGATAAATCTCATATGCAAAACTGCCGCATAAATAAGAATAGTTACCGCCGCCCATGTCTCTTTCGGGTCCCATCCCCAGTAGCGCCCCCAACTTTCATTTGCCCAGACACCGCCAAGGAAATTTCCTATCGTAAGCAAGAAAAGCCCTACAATCAATGCCATTTCAGACAAATTGGTCAGCTCCCTAATGGACCGGTCTATGTTTTCATGTCCACCCTTTCCTCTGATGATAAAAAGAATAAGCACCAGTAATCCCAAAATAGAGCCAAGCCCCAAGAAACCGTCACCTGAAATGATTGTTGCCACGTGGATCATCAACCAGTAGGATTTTAATACAGGCACGAGATTGGTGATTTCAGGATTGATAAAACTCATATGCGCCACACCCATTGTAATCCCTGCCAAAAGTGCCGTACCTGCCAAGGCAAAAGGAGAATGTCTAGCCAGCAAGATTCCGGCCAAAGCCGTAGAAGCTGCAATAAACACGATAGACTCATAGGCATTTGACCATGGTGCATGTCCTGCAACATACCAACGGATACCCAAACCAACCATATGCATTACAAATCCAAAAATAAAAATACTCAATGCTCCGCGCATAATCCATTTCATGGAAAATGCCGGCTTAAGCACATGTATAAAGGCAAATACCAGCATTACCAAACCTACCAAAAGATACAAAGGCACCAACTTGCTGAATAATCCGAGTTTATTGTATGCAATTTCCATATCGATATGCTGTTGACTGGGAAGCACGGCTGCGCCATAAGTTTTTTGGTAGCCCATTATTCCTTTTAGGGCCAAATCTGCATGTGTCCAGTTGCCGGTATTTAAGCCTTCGGTCACCGATTGGAAATAAGCCGAAACACTTAATTGCACCAGATCACGTGTTTTGGGTTCAAATGTCTTGATCGCCTCAAGGGGTGCAGCCCATTTGTTGTTTGCATCCCCTGCTTGAGGATAAATGCGCAATATGGTCCCCTGATAGACCATATATGAAACATTCACCCTCTCATCTATCTTTATAAGCTCTTTATCATAGGTGCTTTGGTCTAAAGGTTTTTTACGGGTTGCATCAGTCACCGCGCTATAGATCTTATAGCTGTTGTCTTCTTTGCTGAAGAAATCAGAAAATTGAGCAAATTTTGCATCTTCAGGCAAACCGAGCGTCAAAGCTATTTTCTTATGTCCAATCTTAATCATTGGTACATTTTGATAGACTTCCGGCTGAGTGATCATCCCTAGCAACATTTGCATAGGATGCAGTCCGAACATTGCACTTTTGCCGGTAATTTTTGCAACCATCTCATGTGCCACAGTATCCAAAGGTTTCATACGGCCCATATAATCTTGTACTGCAAGTTTTCCCATTTTTTGAGCATGATCAATATCATATGCCGATATTGCTTTTTTAACTCCGGGATCTATTTTTGGCTCTTCGGCATGAAGATCTGTTGCATTAAAAATCATCAATGCCAACAAAATTGAAACCGCTGCTCCTTGTAATTTACGCGCTCCTTTGAGCAATTTTTGAAATCTTCCTGTTGGCACAAATAAACTCCAAATCATTCCCAATGTCATAAATAAGTACCCCACATAGGTCGGAAGAGTACCGGGATCATGGTTTACGGAAAGAATTGTGCCCTTCTCGTCCATATCATAAGAAGATTGGAAAAAACGGTAATTTCTATGGTCAAGAATATGATTCATGTAGATTTTATACGGCATCGTAAGATTTTGCTCTTTGTCTATCAGCACAACATCACTTGCATACGATGCGGGAGTCATGGAACCGGGATAACGCTCCAGTGTAAACTTGTCCAGCTTAATGGCAAAAGGCACTTCTATAATTTTTGCGCCGATACGCAGATCAAGACGCACCCCATCTATCTCTATTGTATTTAATTCTCCGGGTTGTCCGTTCAATGGTTTGCACACAATTTCCCTACTTTGATCACCTACACTCGCTTTCAGTTCAATATATTCAGGTTTGCCTGATTCTGTCTTAAGGCTGCTTGAAACTATTTTTAGCTTGGATTTTTCATAAATTGATTTTACAACTATTGCGTTGCTTCCAAAACGATAAAGCATTCTTTGCGTCAGATTGTGGTCACCGGCATCAAGTTCTCCGGAACTTTTGTCATCCATTTTAAGATAAGACATAGCAAAGGGGGAATTTACCTTAAATCCGTCTTCTGATTCTTTAATCAAAAATGTTGGCTTATCGGTACGCAAAGGGGTATCATATCCGATATAAAATGCGCCAAAATCCTTCAGATCACCTTTGCTGAAATAGTATATTTTTCCTTGTCCTTCTGCAGAGACCTTCAACTCTAAAATAGTTTTGCCCTCGGGGTCAGGAATCACTTCATGCTCTATGGTAGGCAGATATTTCAAAAGTGAAAGATGTACTTTTTTGCCCCCTATATCAAGATCTTCCTCCAGGGTGTTTTGGGTCATCGTAGAAAAATAAAGCGGTTTTTCAAGGGAGACACTTTTGCCCCCAAAAGTGGCTACAGCCTCAAGTATCTTTTCATCAGAAACCATCATGTTGACACTTTGCCCTTCACGGATATGCATAATGCCTTCATATCCTATGTAGCGCGTAATGAGTGCGCCAACGGCAATAATAAAAAAAGAAAAGTGAAAAAGGAAGACTGCCAGGTTTTTTTTGTATGTCTTATATTTAAAAATATTGTATACTAAAATAGCGGTGAAATAGGCTAAAAAAAGTTCAAACCATTTCGTTTTATAGATTAATGCCTTTACCGTCTGTGTCCCGTAGTCATTCTCCATAAACGTAGCAGCCCCGATAATAAAACCAAATACAAACAGCATCAATACGGCCATTTTCATCGAAAAAATATACCTCATACCTTAAAAACCTTTTATATTAAAATGAATTAGGCCCGAATTATAGCTAAGCTTTGTTAACAGTGTATTAAGATAAATTATTTTACATCATCATGACAAAGAGTACTACTTTAGCTCTCCCCAACTGTCTCCAATACTTACTGAACAGACCAATGGCACATTGAGTTTTAAAATATGCTCCATCACATATGCAAAACGCTTGGAAAATGTCTCCACTTTCTCTTCCTTGATCTCAAAGATCAGTTCATCGTGTATTTGCAAAAGCATCGACGCATCCATGTTCTCTTCGGTAATTATCGCATCTATATGATTCATCGAAAGTTTAATAAGGTCGGCTGCCGATCCTTGAAAAACCGTATTGACCGATTCTCTCAAAAATGCAGCTTTTTGCATAGTATTGGCATTTTCATAATCAAATAGTCTTCTTCTGCCCAGTATTGTCTCTACGTATCCATCAATTTTGACACGCTCCTGTATCTCCTCCAAAAATCTTTTTACCGTAGGGAAAGAAGCAAAATAGGTCCGAATAATCTCTTTAGCCTCCCCTGCCGTAATGCCTATATCCTCGGCAAGTTTACGCTGTCCCATCCCATAAAGCAAACCGAAATTCACCGATTTTGCTACGTTACGTTTGGATTTTGCTTCTGTCTCCCCAAACAGCCTAACCGCTGTAGCCATGTGAATATCTTCCTGGTTCACAAATGCGTCACTCAGTGCCTTGTCTCCGGAAAAATGAGCAAGCAGCCGCAACTCTATTTGGGAATAATCAATACTCACGAGTTTATATCCTTCCTTGGCTATAAAAGCTTCCCGCACAGATCTCCCCAGTGCAGAGCGCACAGGGATGTTTTGAAGGTTTGGCTCCTTTGAGCTTAACCGTCCCGTAGCTGTTCCGGTTTGAATAAAAGAGGTATAGATACGATGATGCTCATTCTCTTTTGCCAACTTCAACAATGGGTCAACATACGTAGAAAGCATTTTTTGGTATTCGCGGTAAGCAAGAAGTTTTAAAATAACCGGGTGTTCATTTTTCAGGGTTTGAAGAACGGCTTCATTGGTGCTGTAACCCATTTTTGTTTTTTTGGCGCCTTTAAGCCCTAGTTTTTGAAAGAGTATATTTCCCAGTTGCTGTGTGGACCTAATATTGAATTCGCTCCCTGTTAATGCATAGATCTCCTCGGTTAAATGTTCCAAATCCAAACGCAAACTCTTTTGAAGCTTCATGAGATGCTCGATATCAACCTTGATCCCTGCTCGTTCCATCCGCGCGAGCACATTTACAAAGGGGTACTCGACACTTTTGGCCTCCTCCAATAAAGATGTCAAACCGCCCAATTCCATTCTTTTTTTAAGCGAAAAATAAAGCAAATAAGTCATCCATGCATCTTCGGCGGCATAAAAAGTAGCCTCCTTAATGGATACGGAAGAAAAATCTTCTCCTTTTTTAACCATTTCTTTAAAAGGCTTCATTTTGTAGTTAAAAAATCTTTCTGCCAAGGCGTCAAGCCCGACTTTGGCTTCAGGATTATTCAGCCATGCCATAATCATCGTATCCGCATAAGGCACTATCTCAGAGAAACTATACTGATTGTAAAGCAAAGAAAAATCAAATTTAAGATTTTGTCCTATTATCTTATGCTCTAAGAGCTTTTTGAGCGCCGCTAAAGCATCCTGGATATCTACTTGCGATTCTATGCCAAGATAACTGTGTCCTACCGGCACATAGTACGCTTTATTTTCTGAAACACAAAAACTAAAACCGACCATCTTTGCACTTTTAGTATCCAAACCTGTTGTTTCGGTATCAAACGCGACCACGACATCCTCGTCCAAATGCTCAACCACGGCTTCGAGTTTCTCTTTGGTATCAAGTGTTACTGCCTCGAAGCATAGAGAGGAATGTACTTTGGGGGGAATAAGAACCGGACATCCCAGTTCGCCTTCTCTTAGCTCTGTTTTTTTGATAGCCTGTTTCATTTCATATTTTTCAAACTGATCAACCAAACAAGAAAGATAGTTTCTGTCTTCAAAAACAAAACTTTTTAAATCAATCTCTTCAAAAACATCCGTCCGCATTCTTACAAGCTCTCTGGATAAAAAGGCGTTCTCTTTTCCCTCCAAAAGAAGCTTTTGGATACGCGGCGTCCCGCAATTTTCAATATCGGCATAGATTGCTTCGAGAGTATGATATTGATTGATAAGCTGGCTTGCTCCTTTTTGTCCTATGCCTTTGACACCGGGTACGTTATCGGACGAATCCCCCAAAAGCGCTTGAAAATCAACAAAATCGCGAGGGCTAACCCCAAATTTTTCGATACA
>JAUPLS010000132.1 GCA_030836805.1 Campylobacterota bacterium
CGATGCTATATGAGCAAAGAAGAGCTTGACGCGCTGAGAGAAGAGCAGACGGCAAGAAAAGAACGGCCAAGATATGACGGCAGATACCGTGATTTTGCGGGCACTCCTCCCCAAGGCGTTGAGCCGGTGATCCGCATCAAAGCGCCTCAGAGCGGAACGATACGTTTTGTAGACGGAGTTAAGGGTGAGATTAATATCGCTGCAAGTGAAGTGGATGATTTTATTATTGCCAGAAGTGACGGATCCCCAACCTATAATTTTGTCGTAGCGGTAGATGACGCATTGATGGGGCTTACGGATGTGATCCGCGGGGATGACCACTTGTACAATACGCCCAAACAGATCGTTGTGTATAAAGCGCTGGGGTTTAAGATACCAAACTTTTATCATGTTGCTATGATCAATAATGAGCAGGGGAAAAAACTCTCCAAAAGAGACGGGGCAACAGATGTGATGGAGTATAAGGCGCTTGGATATCTCCCCGAGGCTTTGCTTAATTTCCTTGTACGTCTTGGCTGGAGCCATAAAGACCAAGAAATTTTCAGTCTTGAGGAGATGATAGCGCTTTTTGATCCCAAAGATCTCAATAAAAGTGCCTCAAACTACAATCTCGATAAGCTTTTATGGCTCAATGCGCACTACATCAAAAACATGCTAAATGCGAAATTAGCCACAGTACTCAAGGAGTATGGAGTTCATATAGAAGAGCATGACAAACGTGAACTGCTGCTTGATGCCACCAAAGAGCGTGGAAAAACATTGGTGGAGCTTGCAGATCAAATCCACCTTATTTTGAATCCTCCGCAAAGCTACGAGGAGAAAGATGCGAAAAAAGCCTTCAAAGAAGATACCAAAGAGATTTTGGAAGATTTTATACGTTTGATTCAGAATTGGGAAAAACCGCTTCATTTGCCCGTTGATTATCATGCAGTGATGCAAAAGCTGGTAGAAGATAAACAAATAGGCTTCGGAAAGATAGGCATGCCTCTTCGCGTCAGCCTTCTTGGCTCCATGACGGGTGCGGGGATGGACGAGATCATGGCTATTTTGGGCACCGAAGAGACAGTTGCGCGCATACAAAAAGCAATAGTCCATATAAAATAGTATCGATAAGGCTGCCCCCCCCGAGAGCCTTTTGGTTAAAAAGCGTTTATCTCACTTTTTTGCTTTGTTTTAAAAAAAGCTTTAAAGACCTGTTTTCTTTCTCTTCCATCTTATAGTAAATGTGTTCAAGATACCACAACAGCTGCGCGGGCGAGATTCCTCGTTTTTTGGCTTCTTGTTTTAAAATGTATTGGGGAATTTTCATTTTGGTATGGGCAAATTTTTTGGCAAGCTTTTCGATCGCTTTGCCGTGCTTATTGTAGCACAGCCGTCCAAAAACAAAAGGAAGCCCTGTTTTTTTGTGCCACGCCTCAGCCAGGTCTATCGCGTTTTCATTGTCAAAATAGTGTTTGAGCGCTGCATCGCCAATAAGAACTCTTCCCTTGATGTGCAAAAGTTTGGCAAGCACGTTAGAGGTTGCAGAGGCCGGGTCCGCAGCCTCTTCTTCGGGCAGCACAAGTACGCTATAGACTTTTTTGCAAGCGATGATCCCCAGCTGGGTGCATTTAAATTTTTGAGAGGCAATACTGGAGATGAATCCGGCATCAACTTCTTTGCGTTTGAGTAAAGCATTGATCCTGGAGGGAACGGCACGCTTATATCTAAAGCCCATTTTGGCGGAACTGCTTTTAAGATAACGTTTTAAAAAAAGTTGAAAAGGCAAAAGGTTGAGATAAGAGATTGAACCAAAACGCACGGCTGCCCCTTTTTAAGCGTAATTATAGCAAACAACTTTTATAATCAGTCTAATTTTGAATGAAGAGAAGGCAATGGTAATAGTAGAATTTTTAGGTCCTATAGGTAAAGCACCTATACAGATAGAGGCAAATACATTGGCTGATGTTTCTGCCAAACTTAAAGAAGACGCAGAGTTGACGGGATGGCTTGAAAAATGTGCCGTAGCAATTAATGATTCGATGGTGAGTGATCTTTCGGTTTCACTTAAAGAGGGAGACAGGGTCTCTATCTTGCCTCCTGTATGCGGTGGATGAGTGATGGAGCTTTATCAAGGTCCCTTGGACACTAAAAAAATATTTAGCCGATGGTTAGATGAGCAGCTTACTTCAAATTACGGTGCCTATATCCCGTTTGTAGGAATTATACGCGCGGAAGACGGTATAGAAGCACTTAGTTTTGATATCTATGAACCTATACTTCAAAAATGGTTTGATGAGTGGCAGGCAAGGGCCATTCAGCGTGGTGCAATAGTGAAAATGGCACATTCTATCGGTGATGTTCCTGTTCATACTTCTTCGTATGCTTCTGCAGTTTTTTCACCAAAACGCCGTGTTGCTTTGGAGCTTATAGAGGAATTTGTAGAGGACTTTAAAGCCAATGCCCCCATTTGGAAATATGATGTAAAAAACGGTAAGCGTATCTATGCCGAAGACAGAAGTACACCCATGGACGGTGCAGGACTGCTGGCTTAGTCTTGAATTAAAATAAAGTATATGCTTTAGAAGCTTCAGTGAGAGGAATTTTGTCTGGACTTTGTTCAGATAAAAGAAGACAGCCGGTTCAATTCTGAGCCAAAGGCGAAGCTTCAGTGAGAGGAATTTTGTCTGGACTTTGTTCAGATAAAAGAAGACAGCTAATAGTAAAAAAGGAACTTTTTAAAATGTTGCATTTTGATAAATCCATTGAGATGGTCAAGAATCTTGAGATCAAACATTATAAAACAAAAAAACTCTACCTGATTGATGCTTTGGGCTATGTGCTTGCGCAGGATGTTGTTGCTGATCATAATTCGCCGGATTTTCCTACTTCTGCAATGGATGGATATGCCATAAGACATGAAGATATGGCGATCGGAAAGTTGAAAATAAACAGCATTAATCCTGCCGGGAGCCCACTCAAGGATGAAGTACGCCGCGGGAGCTGCATCAAAACTTTTACGGGTTCATTGATGCCCAAAGGAGCCGATACGCTTATTCCTATAGAGAATGTTGCTGTAGAAGGAGAGGAGATTGTCATCAATAAAGAGGTGCCTTTGGGGTATTCTGTAAGAGAAATTGGCGAAAATTATAGCAAGGGAGAACTGCTTATCCCAAAAGGCACAAAGATAGATTTTGCTCAAATAGGGGTAATGGCCAGCTTGAATATTGTTTTAGTATTGGTGTACGAAAAACCAACAGTTGCCATCGTTTCTACGGGCAGCGAGCTGCTTGAATTGGGCGAGAGTCAGACCAATGATGCCCAAATTAGAAGTTCAAACAATTACATTCTTGAAGCGTTGGTGAAAAAATATGACGGGATTCCCCTGCAGCTAGGATGCATCAAAGATGATAAGCACAGTATTACCGTTGCTTTGGCTCAGGCTCTTGAGAAAAGCGATATCGTGGTAACAACAGGAGGAGTAAGCGTAGGTGATTTTGACTTCGTGAAAGATGTAATCACAGAGCTTGGCTGTGAAATTGTTTTCAAAGGAGTGCGCATTAAGCCCGGCCAACATATTATGGTAGCGCGCAAAGAGGATAAATTTATCGTCGGGCTTCCCGGATTTGCCTATTCATCTACAGTAACAGCACTATTGTATCTGGTGCCGTTGATTGAAAAACTGCAGCAAGGAAAAAGTTCGCTTCGCTTGGTAAAAGCGACTTTGTCCCAGCCTTTTATCAAAAGAGCTAAAAAGGCTGAGTTTACCGCATGCAATATCACGCTTATCGATGGTGCGTATGTGGTTAATTTTGATAAGAAAAAAGTAGGCACTTCGGCGATTTTGACCAACATGCTAGGCCAGACGGCTCTTGTATTTACCTCTGAAGCGGATACTTCCAAAACAGCCGGAGAGCGGGTCGATGTGCTGCTTTTAGATTAGTTTGGTATAGATCTTTAAAAACAGCGCAAGTTCTGCGGCTGTTTTGCATCCAGAGTTGATAGCGTCATTCAGTATATTTCTATTTTTTTTAAAATTCATCGCATATCCTTTGTTAAGTTATTTCATATTGTATATATAAGATAAAACAAGTTTATAAAGTATTTCAATTTGTCATACTTTTAATTAAAATATAGTATGATTGAGGATAAATAACACAAAAAGGGGTAAAGATGTTGGTTTTGGGCGAAATAATAGAAAAACTGAAAGATGTAATCTCTGAAAGCAAGCAAAATAAAAAAGTTTTTGACAAAGATGTGGCCATAGCACTAAATATTCCTCAAGCAACATTTGCTACGATGAAAAAAAGAAATTCCATTCCTTATCAGGAGATATTGGAGTTTTGTGCCATGAAAAAGATTTCAGTCAATTGGCTTTTTTTCGATCAGGCGGTAGATATGCTCAAAGAAGAAACAGACAGATTTTTTCAGGTACGCTATTTTTCAGATATTCGTGCCAGCGCAGGAGGAGGAGCAGAGGTTTTTGGAGAGGAGTATGAGATACTTAATGTAGACAGAACCATCATGGATACTTTGCTTGGTTTTGGTGCATCAAAAAAAATAGAAGCAATTCATGTCGATGGCGAATCCATGGAGCCAACTTTGCAAGACGGTTCTATTGTCTTTGTGGACAGAGAACAAACCAATATCAACAAAGAGGGTATTTTTATCGCTTCTACGACAGCCGGACTTTTTATTAAGCGCATTCGTCAAAAAGCAGACGGCAGGGTAGAGCTTATTTCTGATAACAAAGCTTACTCTCCGGAGGTCTTGGCACCTGATGAAGTGAGTATCGTGGGGAAAGTAGTAGGGAA
>JAUPLS010000133.1 GCA_030836805.1 Campylobacterota bacterium
ATGCGGCATCTTTTTAGATACTCCGGCACAGAGAATAAAATTCGACTTTTGCTTGAAGGCAGAGATGAAGCAAAATTAGAAGAGATGATGCAGGAGTGTGTAGCGTTTTTCAAGGGAGCCTTGGCCTAATGATGAGATCATTTTTCATCTTTTTGCTTGTTATCTTAGGTACTTTTATCATCGACCAGAATATAAAATCGGTTTTTTTAGATGGTTATTATTATGCAGGAAAGTGCATTGATTTAGAATTGCATTTTAATCAGGGTGTTGCTTTTTCGATGTTTGCGTTTTTGGGAGATTATCTAAAGTGGATACAAGCCCTTTTAATCGTAGGGATACTTTATGTTGTCATCAAGGAGAAATACTTGAGGCATTATGCTTTTCCCCTAGGCTTACTTGTGGGCGGAGCTTTGGGAAATGTGTATGATCGTTTTGTGCATGGAGGGGTTGTGGATTATGTTGCTTGGCACTGCGGGTTTAAGTTTGCCGTGTTTAATTACGCGGATGTGGCGATCGATTTGGCCGTAGTGTGGATAGTTATACAGCATTACTTTTTTTCTGACGGCGTCAAAACAAAATAAGACCCCTTCTTTCTTAATAAGACAAAAAGTGATGATTGGTCAAGATATCGATCCGTTTGAAGATATTTGATTGACCTAGAGCCTTGATGCTTTTCGGAGGCCACTTAAATTTTCTCTAGATGTTCCAGTAGGGCAGCATGGATTTTTCCATTGCTGGCAACGATGCTTTTATCATTAAAATCAAAAGACTGATTGTTAGCATTGGTTACCTTTCCTCCCGCTTCTAGCAGTATCAAAATGCCTCCTGCAACATCCCAAGGTTTAAGATCTATCTCATAGAATGCATCCACTTTCCCTTGCGCCAAATAGCAAAGATCAATGGACGCGGCCCCCAGGCGGCGAATGTCTCTAATGTGCGGAAGAAGTTTTGCCAGGCTGTTGATGGTCCAATGATACTCGATGCCCTTATTGACTTTGGCATAAGGAAAGCCTGTGGCAATAAGAGATTGCTGGAGTATTTGTTGTGTGCTGACTCGCAAAAGGGTTTTGTTGCAGTAGGACCCCTCTCCTTTTGCTGCCCAAAACATCTCATCTAAAATAGGATTGTAAACTACGGCAAGCAAGGGCTCGCCTGCTTCCCAGATACCCAAGGAGATGGCAAGATGGGGGATGCCATGAATAAAATTTGTTGTACCGTCAATAGGATCTATATAGATGGCTTTGTCATAATGGTAGCTTCCGTGATGGCTCTCTTCTCCCACTAAATGGTGTTCGGGAAAATGATCTTTGAGTGCTTGAAGCAAAAATTTTTCTGTTTTGATATCATAGGGAGTAACAAGATCGACCACGCCCTTATGGAATACCTCCTTGTGGGCGCGATAACCCTCTTTCACTATCTCTCCGGCTTCTTTGGCTATCTGTTTTAGTATGTCTATTTTATTCATATCAAATCCTTCTCTTGAAAACAGATATATTATTTGGCATTTTGGTTTTTTTGGGTTCCATGATTTTTTCTTCATCATCGAATTTTCTTATGTTTATAGGCTTAAGCACAAAAAGACATTTCCAAATTAAAAGCTAAGAGATGTCAGATCACCATATCCACATCTTTGTGGTCTTGAAAATATTTGAAGATTCTGTCTCGCTCTTCTTGGCTTTCTACTTCACAGCTGGCATTGTAGCTATGAAATTTACCGGTTTTGGATGCATTGCCCACTGAACAAAGATGTTCTTTCTCGCCCATCACTTCTTTGATGCAGGCAAGAAGTGTTTTTTTGTCTCGGCCGATCAGTTTGAACCCCCATCGTGTAGGGTATTCTATTTGTGGCTTATCCATTATTTGTCTCTTTTTTTGTAGGGTAAAATTCTGTCAAAAATGCCTTTCGTAAAGCTTTGCTTTTGGCAAAATAGGATTTTATCGTTTAAATTCACCGCTTTTTCCTCCTGATTTTTGCTCTAGCTGTATATTTTTGATGACCATACCCTTATCGATGGCTTTGAGCATATCATATATAGTAAGCAATCCCACGCTCACGCCGGTAAGCGCTTCCATTTCTACGCCTGTTTGACCATTGAGTTTGGCAGTAACTGTAAGTTTGAATCCGGGAAGATCAGGCAACTCTTCAATATCGGTTTTTACAGAGGTGAGCATCAGGGGATGGCACATTGGAATCAGCGTACTAGTCTGTTTGGTGCCTTGTATGGCTGCGACTACGGCAGTTTGCAGTACAGGCCCCTTTTTTGCCGTATTGGCAACTACACTATCGTATGCCTCCCGCCCTACCTCAGTAATGCCGCTTGCAGTGGCGATGCGTAAGGTACTGTCCTTGCCAGATACGTCCACCATTTTTGGTTTGTTTTGTTCATCCAGATGGGTAAGATTCACAGAATATCCTTGTTTTTTTTGTATTTTAACATAATTTTAAAAAGACAAATAATAAAAATAAATCCTCATGACGAGAAAAGTAAATATTTGACGAAAATATAGTGAAAAGATTGACTTTATTCATCAAATAAGTTAGAATTATATAAATGAGATCCCTAAAAGGAGCAATATGATATATGCCTATTTAAGACAAATGCCCGAGAGCAATCATTTGTCTAAACAGTTGCAGAGTATTTTTTCTTTTGCATTGATCCATGGTTTACATATTGATAAAGAAGTAGTGGAGCATTCAAGCAAAAATCGTGCGATAGAAGATCGCCAGCAGTTGGAGGATTTTATTCATTCTCTTGAGCGGGGCGATGGAATGGTTATAGAAACATTATCTGTTTTGTCTGATTGTGTAGTGGAGTTGGTCAAGCTGATAAATTGTACTTTAAGTCGGGAGATTACTGTGTATGTGGCTGACACAAAAACAGTGATAACCAAAGAGACACCGCTTGTAGAAATGTTTCCTTTTCTTAATGATCTAAGAGAAGCGCGAAAAGCCAAAACAGGACAAATTGGACGCCCAAAAGGAAGCAAGTCGTCATCAAAATTTGACAAATTGCAAGTACAAATAATAACCTTTCTAAAAGAAGGATTGAGCGTAAGTGCTATTGCAAGAGAATTGGATGTGAGCAGAAGTTCTTTGAAGGATTATGTTGAATCAAGGGGTATAAAAGAGCTTGTCAGGGGTGCGTGGATCGAAATAAATCGACCCAAAGAAGATTTAGCCCTGGGTAATGATTTGCTTATATGCCCATTTGAGAAAGTACAGGAAGAAAATTAAAGAAAGAGGGGTGCAGCAAATGGAATCGGCAACAGACACAATGCAAAAATCAAAGAAAAATCAAGCAAAAGAGTATCTTAAGGGATGGGTGCCGTATAGAATTAAACGGTATTGGGTGTATGCGGCAGCCACGATTGTTGCGATTTCAATCCCTTGGATCACTATCGGCGGCAATCATCTTTTTTTACTTAGTTTTGATCAGAAAAAACTGCATTTAGCAGGGGTGGCATTTGATATGCAAGAGCTTTATTTGATGCCATTTTTGCTTATGCTTTTATTTTTGGGTATTTTTGCCGTTACGGCGGTAGGCGGAAGAGCGTGGTGCGGTTGGGCTTGTCCCCAAACTATTTTTAGGGTTATTTATAGAGACGGCATCGAGACAAAGCTTTTAGGACTTAGAAAACGCATCAAAAATAAGCAGCAAGAGCCTGATATGAGCAAGGCGGAGAATAAAGTAAAAAAAGTGATCGCAATTTTGCTTTGGTCTGTGTTGGCATTTATTGCGGCGGCTAATTTTCTATGGTATTTTGTGCCGCCTGAAGACTTTTTTCAGTATATTCAAAATCCGGATGAGCATATGATGCTTATAGGTTTTTTGCTTAGCATCGCAGGTTTCTTGATCGTAGATGTTATATTTATCAAAGAAGATTTTTGTGTTTATGTTTGCCCTTATAGCCGAGTGCAATCGGTATTGTATGATGATGATACGATAATGGCTGTATATGATCCTGTGCGCGGAGGAGAGATCTATAAGGGGCAAGGGCAGGGCCGCCAAAAACTGTTTACAAAACAAAAAGAGCTTCAGGCAGTTGTGCCAACTGCAGAGTGCACGACCTGTGAAAGCTGCGTGACGGTATGCCCTACGCATATTGATATCCGCAAGGGGCTACAGCTTGAGTGCATCAACTGTCTTGAATGCGTGGATGCTTGCACCCAGGTAATGGGGGCATTGGGCAAACCAAGTTTGGTGCAGTGGTCTAGCGAAAAAGAGACGCTTAGACACGAAGGCAAAACCAACTATTTGAGACCCAAAGTCATCGCTTATTTTGTAGTGCTTGCTTTGGTTCTTGTGGCGCTTTTTGCAATGGGAAGCAAAAAAGAGCATATGCTTCTAAACGTCAACAAAACAACAAGACTTTACAAGATACTTGACGATGGTGTGGTAGAGAATGATTATCTCTTTTTGTTTGCCAACACCGACAGCAAAAAGCATACCTATACGTTTGAAATTGTAGGGAACGACAAAATAGAGATCGAAAGGCCAAAAGAGGCTTTTGAATTGGCTGCCGGACAAAAAAGAAAGAAAGTGGTGGTCCTTAAGAC
>JAUPLS010000134.1 GCA_030836805.1 Campylobacterota bacterium
CAAGGAGAAGAGTTCAACCTTCTCGGTGAAGTTTCGCTAAGTCAAAAAGGCAAAC
This sequence comes from Campylobacterota bacterium, assembly GCA_030836805.1. Lineage (GTDB taxonomy): Bacteria > Campylobacterota > Campylobacteria > Campylobacterales > Sulfurovaceae > Sulfurovum. The sequence goes on from JAUPLS010000134.1 coordinate 56, forward strand.
TCAATGCACCCGGCGGCACACAACAAAATTGGAGCGGCTGCCACAAAAACTTTGTAGATGGCCTTTTTGCCGAGGGATACAGATTGCGCTATTCTGGGGGCATGGTGCCCGACCTCCATCAAATCCTGCTTAAAGGGGGCGGGCTCTTCTCTTATCCCGGCACCTCCGACAAACCGGAAGGTAAACTCAGACAGCTTTTCGAAGTCATCCCCTTCGCACTCATATATGAACAAGCAGGCGGTCAAGCAATCAATAACAATGGCGTCAGGCTTCTTGAACTTATCCCCAAACACCCCCATGACACCACTCCTTGCTTCTTTGGTTCGGACTATGAGATAGAAGCACTCAAAAAAGCCTATGGAATCAAAGCCTAATGCAAGAAAATGCGCAAAAGAAAGTATCTAACCAGTGGGAAATCGCACTCATCAAGAAAAAAGAAGAGCTACAAACTTGTCAGGCTTCACGAGAACTCAATAGCTGCCTCAGATGCGAACTCGTCTTAAGCTGTGAACTGAGGGATGCTTATGTCATAAGTGTTTATGAGAACATGAACAAAGGAGAAGGTGGAGGATTTGAGTTTTAATCTTTTATAAGCCTTAGTTTTTGTGCCCTGGTCATCTTTTTTTTAATCTCATATTCTCGTCTGGAAGCACTGCTTCTGTCCGCATGTATTTCACTATAGACAAGCACTACAGGCCGTCTGCACTTTGTATATTTCGCCCCCTTAGAAGAATGATTGTGCTCCTCAATGCGACGTTCCAACTCTGTGGCGATACCGGTATAAAGGGTGCCATCTGCGCACCTAAGCATATAGACGTGGTACATAAAAGTATTTTAATTATTTTCCGCATAAAGCATACTTTTTGCATGGATTAATGCTTTTTCGAAAGATTTTAATATATGGTTTTCACCTATCAGCGAGATGATATCATGTTGTTTTAAATCTTTATATACTTTATCGTTAACTCCGGACATCACTATAATAACGCCGGCATTTTTTAATGTTTTTATTGTTTCTTCAAGATTATGAAGAGCGGTTGAATCAATAAATGGGACATGACGCATCCGAATAATCAGGATTTTGCTCGAAAATCCAATATTTTTTATCGTTTGAGCATATTGTTTTGCTGATGCAAAAAAGAGTGGCCCTCCTATCTCATAAACGGCGATCCCCTCGGGAATATTGGAATAATTTTCTATCAAATCACTGTCTGTATCTTCTGGGATCATTCCTCCAATGTCAGCCATACGTTTCATAAACAAGAGTGAAGCCAAAACAACGCCGACCTCTATGGCAATGGTTAAATCCACCAATACCGTCAACAAAAATGTAGATAATAAAACGGTTATGTCAAATGGCGAACCTCTTAAAATTGAAACAAAAGAACGCCATTCACTCATGTTGTATGCCACAACAATCAATATTCCTGCTAAACATGACATCGGAATCAGCTTTGCCAAATCTGCAAAAAATATCATAATCAGAAAAAGTGTTAAAGCATGAACCATTCCGGCGATTGGTGTTCGTCCGCCATTTTTTACATTTGTTGCAGTTCTTGCTATTGCTCCGGTTGCCGGAATTCCGCCAAAAAACGGTGTAATGACATTCGCTATGCCTTGAGAAATCAACTCAGTGTTAGAGCGATGGTTTGACCCTATCATCCCATCTGCAACAACAGCCGAAAGCAATGATTCTATACCACCCAACAGAGCGATCGTAAGTGCCGGAGCAATATACATGGATAGATTGCTAAAATCCAAATTCGGGATGCTAAAACTAATATTACTCGGGATTGTCCCGAAAAAAGATTCTATCGTTGAGACTGGAATATCTGCAGCATCCACCATGGCAGTGATTGCAATAATAGCGATAAAGGAGCCGGGAACCTTTGTGGTTATTTTTTTAGAATAAAGTACGATTAAAATCGTAATGATTGTAATAGCAACAGCATAAAGATTGGCCTCTTGAATATGAGAAAAATAGATTTGCCATTTTTGTAAAAATTCTGAGGGCAGCTTTTCTGTATTCAATCCAAAAGCATCTTTGATTTGTGTTGAAAAAATTACAACTGCAATCCCGCTGGTAAAGCCAACGATGAGAGGATGCGGAAAATATCTCAGCAGCGCACCAAGCCTCAAAAGCCCAAAAATAATTAAAAAAATTCCGGCCATAATGGTTGAAATGATAAGTCCGTCAATCCCATACTGTTCAACCAAAGCATAAATAATGATTACAAAGGCGCCGGTTGGGCCACCGATTTGAACTCTGCTTCCGCCCAAAAAAGAGATAAGAAACCCTCCAATTACTGCGGTAATGAGACCTTTTTCAGGAGAAACACCAGAAGCAACAGCAAAAGCAATAGCAAGCGGAAGAGCAACGATACCTACGATAATGCCTGCAAAAATATCCGAGATTATCTGCTCTTTGGAAATCCCTTCTTTTAATAGGGTGAAAAGTTTTGGTTGAAACATATTCTTCATCTAGATCCGCCTATTTTTTTTATAGTCCGAATTATATTACAATAGACTAAAGATTTAAAACAAGAAGAAAATAAATTTTAAAGTTTTCCCTGAAGCTAACTGGCATTAAGTTTCATTTTTCTACAATACAACACTTTACAAGGAAACAAAAAGCCAATGAAAACATATGATTATCTAATAATAGGGGCCGGTAGTGCGGGATGTGCTATGGCTTATTTTTTACAAAAAGAAGGAAAGAAAATAGCGGTTATTGATCGCGAAGGGATAGCAGCAGGAGCAAGCGGTGCGGCAGGCGCATTCCTTTCGCCTCTTCCTGGCAAAAAAAATCCTTACAATAGTTTAGTAAATGAGGCATTAAATTTTTCAATTGGCTTTTATGAAAAATTGCTTCCCGGGGCCGTGACCAAAAAAGGTGTTTTGCGAATACCAAATGAAAATTTTAAACTAGAAAAATTAAAAGACAATGCATTGAAATA
>JAUPLS010000135.1 GCA_030836805.1 Campylobacterota bacterium
ATTTTTTAAATCCATGTGGTTATGATATTTTTGAAAGACTAAGTCTACGATTACTACACCCATACTTCTGCAAGAACCAGCAAAAAATTTTGATGCCAACTCTCTATCGTTTGTATTAAGATCAGCAATTTTTTGATCAACGATTTCGTCAAGTTTCGCTTGCGTAATAGTTCCCACTTTATTCAAAAGCGGATTATCAGTACCTTTTTTAATATTAGCGGCTCTCTTGATAAGATCACTTGCTGGCGGCTGTTTTGTAACAAAAGTAAAACTTTTGTCTGCATACACAGTCACTTCAACCGGAATTTTAAATCCTGCTTTATCTTTTGTTCTTTCATTAAAAGCTTTACAAAACTCCATAATGTTCACGCCACGTTGACCACATGCAGGACCTACAGGTGGTGATGGATTTGCTGCCCCCGCAGGGATCATAAGCTTAAATTTTGCGGCTATTTTTTTTGCCATCTTTTACTTCCTTTTTTTGATTTAAATTTTCTCGAGACTTTGTCAAGTCTCTTAGAAAACCCTATTTAGATAATTTTCTCTACTTGTGTGTAAAGTATTTCAACCGGCGTGTTTCTACCAAATATAGAAACATTTAATCTCAATTTACCGTGATCAAGATCATACTCTTCAACCATGCCTGTGAAGTTTGCGAATGGTCCATCTACGATACGTACCATTTCACCTGTCTCAAAATCTACCTTAGGTCTAGGAGCGCTTTTTTTCTCCATTTTTTCCAAGATAAGTTTGATATCTGCTTCACTAAGCGCGGTTGGTGTTTTTTGTTCACCGATAAATCTAGATACTTTTGGTAAACTTTGGATTTTGTGCCAAAGGTCAGTATCCAGGTCTATATGTGCAAAAGCATACCCTGAATATAAAGATCTTTCTGTAATTTTTTTTACGCCGTTTTTTACTTCGATTACTTCTTCTGTCGGAACAACTACTCTTTCTAATTTTTCCTCAAGGCCATAATCTTTTACAAGTTGTTCAATTGCTCTTTTGACAGATCGTTCGCTGCCTGCATATGTTTGAATTGCATACCACTGATAAGCCATCTTTTATCCTATAAAACTGATGATACGATGGATGACATTACTAAGTCAACCAATGCTAAAAATATTGATATGACAGTCACTACGAGAACAACTGCTAAAAATGCTTGTCTTACTTGTACTTTTGTTGGAAATATTACTTTATGAATTTCGCTTTTTGCATGTGCAATAAATGTTGAAATTTTTCCCATTTGTGTTACCTTTTTGTGGCAGGCCAAGAGGGACTCGAACCCCCGGCACCTGGTTTTGGAGACCAGTGCTCTACCAACTGAGCTATTGGCCTAAATTTAAAAAATGAAGCTCTTACAGCTTCATCTCTTTATGAACAGTATGCTCTTTGCACCATTTACAATATTTCTTAAGTGCAAGCTTCTCTGTTGTTGTTTTTTTATTTTTAGTGGTGTGATAGTTTCTTCTTGTACACTTTTCACAACCTAAATGAACTGTTTCTCTCATCTGCTATCTCCCAATAGATAATATATTGCAAGAAGACAAAACCTTCTTGCAAAATAATTATGCAATTACCTTAGTAACAACACCTGCACCTACAGTTCTACCACCTTCACGGATAGCAAATCTAGTACCATCTTCAAGTGCTACAGGAGCGATAAGTTCAACGTTTACTTTAACGTTATCCCCTGGCATAACCATCTCAGTACCTTCTTGAAGCTCGATTGAACCAGTTACGTCTGTTGTACGTACATAGAATTGCGGTCTATAGTTATTAAAGAATGGAGTGTGTCTTCCGCCTTCTTCTTTAGTAAGTACGTATACTTCCGCTTCAAATTTAGTATGTGGTGTAATTGAACCCGGCTTACAAAGAACCATACCTCTTTGTACATCATCTTTACCAATACCTCTGATAAGAACACCGCAGTTGTCTCCGGCTTGTCCACAATCCATCTCTTTGCGGAACATCTCAACACCTGTTACGGTTGTTTTTTGTGTATTTTTAATACCTACGATTTCAACTTCGTTGCCAACACATACTTGCCCTCTGTCGATTTTACCGGTTACAACCGTACCACGACCTTGGATTGTAAAGATATCTTCGATTGGCATCAAGAAAGCTTGATCCACATCTCTTACAGGCTCTGGGATATAGCTATCTACAGCATCCATAAGTGCAAAAATTTTATCAGACCATGGTCCAAGGTTACCTGCTTTTGCTTCTTCAAGCGCTTGGTATGCAGAACCAGCAATAATTGGAGTATCGTCTCCCGGGAAGTCGTATTCTGAAAGAAGTTCTCTTACTTCCATCTCTACAAGCTCAAGCATCTCTTCTCTGTCTTCTTCGTCAAGCTGATCTTCTTTGTTTAGAAATACCACGATATATGGTACACCAACTTGTTTGGAAAGAAGGATATGCTCTCTTGTTTGAGCCATTGGTCCATCAGTAGCAGCAATAACAAGAATTGCTCCGTCCATTTGAGCAGCACCGGTAATCATGTTTTTTACATAGTCGGCGTGACCTGGACAGTCAACGTGGGCATAGTGTCTCTTGTCTGTTTCATACTCTACGTGAGAAGTAGCGATGGTAATCCCTCTTTCTCTCTCTTCTGGAGCATTATCAATTTGATCATAATCCATAAATGCGGAGTTGTTTTTAGTTGCAAGAACCGCTGTAATTGCAGCTGTCAAAGTAGTTTTACCGTGGTCAACGTGACCGATAGTACCGATATTAACATGCGGTTTGGTTCGTTCGAATTTTGCTTTAGCCATGCTTTTCTCCTAGCGTAAATATTTTAAAGTTGGTATTATACCAGATTTTTCTTATACCTCATACCCATATGGACAAAACTATTACAAGGCAGTAATACTTTTGTCCATATATCTGAAAGGTGGAGCCCAGAAGCGGAATTGAACCGCCGACCTCTTCCTTACCAAGGAAGTGCTCTGCCACTGAGCCATCTGGGCATTATGTGTAAAATTACACGTCTACTGTTGTATTTAAGGGCCTTTCATTTGTCAACGAACAGAAATAAATAAAAAACAACGCCCGTTTGTGCCTATTGTTAAAGTAATAATTTGTATGGAAAGCTTTTAATGTGAAGTTTTTGTCAGTCAAGTACATAATTCACACAGCTCCCAGTTCATGGAGCGGGAGACGGGACTCGAACCCGCGACCCTCAGCTTGGAAGGCTGACGCTCTAGCCAACTGAGCTACTCCCGCGTCGTTTATGTGACTTAACATGAATGGTGGTGAGTGAAGGATTCGAACCTTCGAAGACATAGTCAGCAGATTTACAGTCTGCCCTCGTTGGCCGCTTGAGTAACTCACCACTAAAGTTGTTTGTCATTATTACTGGTCAAACACTGATAATTATATTTTCATGGAGCTGGTAAAGGGACTCGAACCCCCGACCTGCTGATTACAAATCAGCTGCTCTAGCCAACTGAGCTACACCAGCACCATCATTTGAAGTCAACCTGACTAAAAATGGAGTGCAATTATAGACAAAAATATTTTCAATGTCAAGGGTATTTGGGCTTTTTCTAAAATTTCTTATGATTTTACTATTTTATCTCTCCTTTCATTCTCCATAAAATCCAAATATATCATTCCACATTACTTACATATTGTCGTGATATATTCTATAATACTATAATGAAAGGATATTCAATGCCGGCACAAATGTTACACCATGTAAACAAAAGTTATCATCATCATAACTATGGGCATGCACATCATATGGATGAGTTAAAACAACGCTTCATTGTCTCTATTGTTGTAACTATTCCTATCCTGCTCTTTTCTCCTATGCTTCAAATGTGGTTCGGTTTTACCATAGACTTTCCTTATAGAGATTTGCTCACATTTATGCTCTCTACACTGATCTATTTTTATGGAGGGTGGCCATTTTTAACAGCAATGATAAAGGAAATCAAATCACGGAGACCGGGAATGATGACCCTTGTCTCTATGGCCATTAGCGTAGCATATTTCTATTCTGCCATAGCGCTTTTGATCTCAGGAGAGAAATCTTTTTTCTGGGAGCTTGCAACACTGATAGATATCATGCTGATCGGACACTATATTGAAGCCAAAAGCATATCGGGTGCTTCAAATACGCTCGAAGAGCTGATACGATTGATTCCAAAAAAAGCAATGCGCTTCACTCACGAAGAAAAATTGGAAGAGGTGGAGGTAAGTCAGCTTAAGCAGGGTGATGACATTTTAATTCACCCGGGTGAAAATATCCCGGCGGACAGCGAAGTCATAAAAGGCGAGGGTATGGTAGATGAAGCTTTGCTTACAGGTGAATCCAAGCCGCTTTATAAAAGCCCTCAAAGCTTTGTGTTTATGGGCAGTACAAATATCGACGGTTCACTTCGTGTACGCATCACAAAAAGTGGTGAAAGCAGTTATCTATCACAAATTATCACTCTTATAAAAGAGCTGCAAAAAAGCCGGTCTCATACCCAGGATCTTGCAAATCGTGCAGCCGGATGGCTTTTTTATGCTGCACTGCTCACAGGAGCCGTTACTTTATCGGCCTGGTCAATTCTTTCTTCTTTTGAAGATGCGATACTTCAAATGGTCACGGTACTGATAATTGCCTGTCCCCATGCTCTTGGGCTGGCCGTACCGCTTGTCGTTGCCATTTCAACCTCTATGGCAGCCAAAAATGGTATTTTAATACGCAATAGAGATGCATTTGAAAAATTACACAAAATCGATGTCATTTGTTTTGATAAAACCGGAACACTCACAGAAGGTAAACTTGCCGTTAGCACAGTGGTTGCCATGGCGGATGAAAAAAATTTGCTTTATTTTGCTGCTTCTTTGGAACAACATTCAGAGCATAGTATTGCACAGGCTATTGTACATTATGCCCAAAGCCAAAAGATCACTCTCGCAACCGCCGATGAATTCAGTGCGATACCCGGAGTGGGTGCCAGGGCAAAAATCGACAACCACATTATCATGATAGGCGGCACACAGCTTCTAGCAAAAGAGTCATTACAGATTCCTCAAAAACTGCTTCCTTATGACCGTCACGAAGCAACAAAAGTGTGGATCGCTATAGATGGTATTCTTAGCGGTGTTATTCTTTTAACGGATATGATACGCCAAAGTTCTGCCGAAGCGATTGATACTATTCGATCAATGGGAATCACCACCTATATGTTCACAGGGGACAACAATGAAGTAGCAGCGGATATTGCAAAAAAAACAGGGGTCGATCATTATGAAGCCGAATTATTGCCTGATATAAAACTACATAGGATTCAAGCACTTAAAGAGAGCGGCAAGATAGTTGCCATGGTGGGTGATGGGATAAATGATGCGCCCGCGCTATTGGGTGCAGATATAGGCATCGCCATTGGCGCAGGAACAGATATTGCTATAGAGAGTGCGGATATCGTCTTAACCAAAAGTGATCTTCTGGGTGTTGTCGATGCGATCACTCTTTCGCGGCAAACCTACCGAAAAATGCTGGAAAATCTTTGGTGGGCAAGCGGCTACAACATTATCGCTATTCCTTTGGCTGCGGGTGTTTTAGCAAAATGGGATATTCTTATAAGTCCTGCATTGGGCGCAATCTTGATGTCCGCAAGCACTGTCATTGTTGCAGCCAATGCACAGCTGCTAAAGAAAGTAAGGCTGCAGTAAAAAGAACAAATTGGATATAATCATCTACACGAATATTTCTAGAAAAAGAAAGTATCATGAAAATCCTCTTAGCTCCAAGTGAGACCAAATCAAGCGGCGGGACAAACCCGTTTAATCTAGCTGATTTATGGAACAATGAATTGTTTGAAGCAAGATCTAAACTGACACGGCTTTACCTGGAAGAGCTAAAAGACGACTTCAAATCCAAGCAAATGTTTGGACTCAAAAAGCCTGCCGAGATAGCTTATTATCAAAGCGTAGGGCTACACTCCCTTGCCACTAAAGCAGCAAAACGATATATGGGTGTAGCATTTGATTATCTAGACTACTCCAGCCTGAATGACGAACAGCAAAAATATATAGATGAAAATGTCATGATATTCTCCAATCTTTTTGGCCCTATCATGGCAGGTGACCTTATACCGGAGTACAGACTGGCTCAAGGGGCAAAAATACAAGATATAGAGGCAGACAAGCATTATAAGGCAAACGGTGCTAAGCTGCTGGATAGCTATCTGGCTGACGAGGAGGTATTGGACATCCGTGCCGGGTATTATGATAGATTTTATATACCGTCCAAACCGTACACGACTTTGAAATTCGTCAAAGACGGCAAAGCAGTAAGCCATTGGGCAAAAGCCTATAGAGGTATCGTTTTACGGGAAATTGCCAAAGCCGGCATCAATTCACTGGAAGATTTTATGAATCTCCCCATAGAAAACTTGACCGTTCAAGAGATACAGACTAAGAAAAACAAGACGGAAATCATCTATACGATAGGATAAAAGATGAAATTGCCTAGCGAAGAGACACTCTATAAGATTATGATTTTATTACTTTTTTTGATGGTTTTGCTCGGTATACTGTTGGATACAAATTACGAGTAGGAAGAATCATGGGAAAGGCCTTATTTGAAATGGGTGCAAAATTTGGAGATGAGTGGAATAGCGACAATAAACAACCCTCCGAAAAAGAAACCGCTGAACAAATCAAAGAACCTGCAAAGCATCAGCTCCACTTTGCCAAAGAGAAGAGAAACGGCAAAACCGTTACGATCGTCAAACCTTTTTATCTAAAGAAAGCCGATCTGCAATCTCTCCTCAAAATCCTGAAAAAGAAATTGGGAACCGGAGGCACGGCTAAAGAGGCCAGCCTAGAGTTTCAAGGCGATATTGCAGAGGTTCTACGCAATCATCTTGAAACGATGGAATATAAATTTAAAAAATAATATTTACCTCACTTCCATCGTTTTGCGTCACCTATAGATACGAATTACAACACAACTTCAACTCATAGCATTAATCTGTAAATTGATTTAAAAATATCATATTATTCTACCAACACATTTGCCATCATTGAATGATCTTCATGTTCAAGGATATGGCAATGATAGACAAAGAGTCCGGGCATTGTAAAATGAACAATAATACGAACAGTTTCAAATGGCATGACAATCACTGTATCCTTCCATCCTTTGTCTGTAGGGAACTCAACCTTCCCGTCTCTATCAAGCACTTGAAAACGTACACCATGCATATGAAATGGATGTGCCATGTGTACACTGTTTTTTATTTCCCATATTTCAGTTGTATCTAGCTTAACTTTTTCATCAACACGATGCATATCATATGGTTTTTTGTTGAGGGTCCAGATACCTCCGGCAATAATTTCCATCGTGATGATACGTGTTTTGACGGCATCCTCTTCTTTTAGTCTTGTGATAGGTACAAGCCTGTCAGGGAATACACTTTTATCTTCACTCTTTTGGGTGACACGAAACTGCATGATATCGATTTCTACTCCAAAAGATGGGTAGTCAGGATGCAATGTCAAGTTACTGCCTTCTTTGAAGCCCAGTGTTTTGAGTGTGATCACATCACCAATATTTTTTTCTGAAAAGTCAACGATGATATCAACTCGTTCTGCAACACCAAGAACCACACTATTTACCTTTAAAGGTTCTTCCAATAATCCTGCATCTGTACCGATCAACATGAATTGATCAATCGTATCAAAGGCCAGCTTATAGGTTCTTACACTTGAGCCGTTAAGAACTCTCAAGCGGTATTTTCCTGTTTTGACCTCTTGATAAGGAAAAGGTGTGGCATTAACAAGAATGACATCTCCAAGCACACCATTATTATCCTGAGGTACTTTCTCATCCTTATAAAATAATTGGTGATTTTCATCAAATCTTCTATCCTGTATCATCAAAGGAATCTCAAACTCACCACCGGGAAGGTTGAGTTTTTTTTCTTCCTCATCTTCTATAATGTACAGTCCAGATAACCCATAATAGACCTCTTTTCCTGTCCTGCCATGGGGATGGGTATGATACCAGAATGTACCGGCACTTTGGTTCACTGTGTAATGATAATGTTTGGTTTGACCCGTATCTATAGCATCCTTGGGATGACCGTCCATCTCTTCAGGTACCACAAGGCCGTGCCAGTGTACGATTGTAGAATCCGGCAGGTTATTGATAAAATCAAGGTCAAAGTTATCCCCTTTGCTTATTCGAACCGTTGGATTGGGTAAATCCCCCTGAAAGGTTAAAACATCTGTTTTGATATCTGGAAAAATATTGACTTGACTCTTTTGGGCGATAAATTCCGCTTGGTTGATCTGAGAAAAATTTATTTCGCCTGGAATTTTTAGTTTTTGCGTAAAAGGCTTAATTGTCTTTATAGGTTCTTTGAGAGACGGTTTCTCAGCTGCGGGAGGAATAGCGGCAGTTTTTTCCGTTGTTTCTTTATCCAAACCACTCTTCTTTTCACAGCCTGTCAAAAGATAAGCTGCAGTCATAGATGAGTAGTGCAAAAAGTATCTTCTATTCATTGTCTACTCCTTTTTGCATAAAAGCTCTTTCCTATTTATATCAATTTCTTCCTTATG
>JAUPLS010000136.1 GCA_030836805.1 Campylobacterota bacterium
AAAATCCGTGCCATTTATGCTGCCATAGCCACCGTATTGACCTTGGGCGCAATAAGCTTGGATGCAAAGGCATTTGAGTATTGGCAAATACACAATATGCCCAAAAGCGTAGAAAAAGATTATTATATCTGGCGTTTTTTATCTCAAAGCACCACTACTGCCTCAGAAGCAAAATCCGTTATTCAAGAAGCCAGTTTTTTCAACAAAAAGCTGCGAGAAGCTTATAAACGAAAAACCGGTTTAGCCCCTCAAGCGCAACCAGCAAGTGCACCCGTAAGACGCAAAGCCACCGAAGCCGAAAAACAACAATGGAAAGCCAACTACCAAAAACTTCAGGCGCTCAAACAAGGCAAGCTTAATGCTCCGGCATGGGTAGCAAGCACACCGCAAATGGAGTGCTACCTTTTCAATAATTGCGGGCATACAATCCGCAAACAAAGATTTGACAAGCTTCTCTCCTCAAAAGAATATCGACTCATGACTATGGATGAAAAATTTGACCAAAGCATCCGGATCATACTCTCCGAGGATCTGCCCAAACTACGACGATCACTGATGCAGCCGCCCGCCGAAGGCAATCTTATTGCCCCGCAAACACATTTTAAACTTGGCCTTTATGCACTTTCACAAAATAAACCCAAAATTGCACTACTCTATTTTGGACAAGCCAGAAAAAAGTTTTCTGAAAGAAAAGATAAAGACAAGGCTAATTTTTGGCTGTATCTGGCCAGTAAAGACAAAGGATATCTCAAAAACCTGCTTAACAGTTACCATGTCAACCTCTATACACTGGCTGCACGAGATATCATGAAAATGAAATATCCAAAGACGATCACTCCAAAACTTTCCTCTGCCCACATGGGTCATTTCAATATTCAAGATCCTATCCATTGGGCAACACTTAAAGAGAAACTCTTTTCTGGCAGATACAATCTTGATCGATTGGCCGATGAATATAAATCCGATGAAACCATCGGGCCCTATACTTACATCAAAGCCAAAGCATCGAATTTCAAAGATTCATACTTTCCTATGCCTTACCGCAACGTGATGCAGAATCTTAGCCCAAAACGTCAGGCGCTTCTGTATGCAATCGCAAGGCAAGAAAGTCGTTTTGTGCCCGCTTCAGTTTCACGCTCTTTTGCGCTCGGCATGATGCAGATTATGCCGTTTTTGATAGAAGATATAGCAATGAAAAAAGGTGAAAAGATAGATCTGGATGAGATATTCAACCCCTACAAAGCATTGGACTATGCCAATTTTCATTTAGACTACCTTACCAAGTATCTCTATCATCCACTTTTTGTCGCCTATGCATACAATGGAGGTATAGGTTTCACCAGGAATCTTATCACGACAGGAAAATATTTTAGGGCCGGTGCCTATCAGCCTTATTGGAGTATGGAGACAATACAAAATGAAGAAGCCAGAGAATACGGCAAAAACGTACTTGTCAATTATGTAATCTACATGAATAAACTTGGACAACCTACACGAATCCTGCCATTTCTGGAAACACTTGCCGTGCCGTCAAAGACAGATAAATTTAGACAATAAGCCTCATTAGTTCTTAAGCAGAATACCCTGAGACGGTTTTTCACAACAGTTTCCTTCCAAAAAAGGATTTCAATATGCCTTTTGCGTCAATACATATTTTGCCACCTTGGCAAAATGCAATGTGCCTCTTGTATACTCTTTGCTTTCAAACACAAGATCAAAACTTTTGCTTTCCACATGAGGAAAGGTCATCAGATAATAACTCCCCCATTCCACCACAAAAGAGACATCTTTCAATCTGGCGTCCCCGGGGTTAAGTTTTTGCACCTCCCTGGGTAACTGCCCATTTAGCGTAAGAGTATATTCTGATTTTGCAAAATCACTCTCTATGCCATCTTCTGCATAGACTCCTATGATAAAAACTTCATCCCTTCCATCTTTTTTATGCAATGTCTGAGCATAAAGATAGGTTGCAACAAGAAGCGCTTTGGTCTCTCCTGTTGTGCTATAAAGTTGAACTTTTTCGGTTTTACTCAAATTTTTGCGGTAAACCTTATGTTTTTCAAATTGCTGCACAAGTGATATTTCTTCTTTTTGTGTGCAACCCGCCAGGAAAGCTGCTGCGATGGCTATAAAAGTGATATTACGCATCGACCCTCCTTTATTGTGACGATTTTAACATAGTTTCAATAAAGTTTTAAGTATAATCCTCTTTATATAAATTCCTGACGTTACCTCAAGACAATTTCTTGTTACGGGGTTGGAAAAATCTACACAAGGGAACCGACACCAATGCATAAAAGAGTTGCAGTAGCCTTTACGGGTCCATCAAACAGCGGCAAGACAACACTGATTGAAAAAATTGCAAAAGAATTGATTAAAAAGCATAAAGTTGCCATCATCAAAAACGACCCCAAAGACAAAGCACAATTTGATATTGAAGGCAAAGATAGCTATATTTTTTCACAAACAGGTGCGGAAGTGATTGTCACCTCGCCTACCCGCACTACCTATTTTTCACAAAAAGAAAAAAATTTAAATGATATCGTTCATCTCATAAAAGATTTTGACATCTTGCTTGTTGAAGGGTTAAAAACACTTCCGCTTCCGCGTATTGCCATTTTTAGGAACAAGATAGATGAAAGCTATTTTGATTGCAGTGAAGCCATCGCAATTGATGACTCGATCGATCTGGGCTGCTACACCATACCCTCATCCATAGATATTCTCGATCTAAACGATACAGAAGCGATCATTAAATGGATCAATCATCATGCTAAAGAGGTATAATGCAAACTATTTTTAATACCATTAAAACTATTGCTCTCAAGATTGATCACGCTATCAAAACAGAAGATCTTGGATACAGCAACACAGAAAATTCTTCCGGTGAAGAACAGCTCAAATTGGATGTAAAAAGCGATTACATCGTTGAGCAGGCTTTTATGGAGGTTTCTATCGTCAAGGCTTTGGTGAGCGAAGAAAAAGAAGGGGTTTTAGAGATAAACGAGAATGGAAAATACACGATCTGCTATGATCCTCTTGATGGCTCCAGCTTGGCTGATGTTAACCTTTCTGTCGGATCTATTTTTGGGATCTATGAAGGGGAGCTCAAGGGTGAAAATCTCATTGCGTCGGCATATGTTGTTTATGGGCCGCGCATTGAACTCATGGTTGCCACCACAAAAGGCAAACCCATGCACTACAGAGCACAAGGAGAAGAGTTCAACCTTCTCGGTGAAGTTTCGCTAAGTCAAAAAGGCAAACTCAATGCACCCGGCGGCACACAACAAAATTGGAGCGGCTGCCACAAAAACTTTGTGGATGGCCTTTTTGCCGAGGGATACAGACTGCGCTATTCTGGGGGCATGGTGCCCGACCTCCATCAAATCCTGCTCAAAGGGGGTGGACTCTTCTCTTATCCCGGCACCTCCGACAAACCGGAAGGTAAACTCAGGCAACTTTTCGAAGTCATCCCCTTCGCACTCATATATGAACAAGCAGGCGGTCAAGCAATCAACAACAATGGCGTCAGGCTTCTTGAACTTATCCCCAAACACCCCCATGACACCACTCCTTGCTTCTTTGGTTCGGATTATGAGATAGAAGCACTCAAAAAAGCCTATGGAATCAAAGCCTAATGCAAGAAAATGCGCAAAAGAAAGTATCTAACCAGTGGGAAATCGCACTCATCAAGAAAAAAGAAG
>JAUPLS010000137.1 GCA_030836805.1 Campylobacterota bacterium
ATCCAAAAACAAGGCAAGCTTTTACGTGTTTCTGGGAGTATCGGAAGCGAAGCGGGTGTACTCAGCATAGGAAGCGGCAGCGGGACGGATTATCTCTCTATCGTAGCAACCTATATAGACAGGCACCAAAGAGACAAAACTATTTGGGAAATATCCGATGCATTGCGTAAAGAAATCGTGCATATTCCTCACGTAAAAGACCTTGATATTGCCCCTTACGGCGCGACAGGCCTTGCAAGTATCCGCGCAAGTGTCGATGCGATGTTGAGCGGATCTGATTTTGACACCTTGCATAAAGCGGGGACGGAAGTAGAGGCAGCATTAAGCAAAACACAAGGGGTTGTTGCCACTTCAACAACCTGGGATATGGATAAAACCGTCTATAATCTTAAAATAGATGAGGCCCAAGCGATGAAATACGGCTTAACCTCTTCCGAGATAGCCGCCCAAATACAAGCAGTGCTTAGGGGTGCATTGGTTGCCACTTTTTCCAAAAGCAATCATGTGGACTATAATGTCAGAGTTTGGCTTCCAAAAGAACAGATCAATACGCTCGAAACAGTTCTTTCTCTGTATATAGATACGGCCAAAGGAAAAATACCTTTAAATGCAATAGCCTCTTTGGCCAGCGCTAAAGAACCTACAAACATTACAAGAGAGGGGCTTAATTATACCCTTGAAGTCTATGGCCATAGAGAAAAAGGTGCCATTTCCCACATCATGAGCGGCTTTGAAAAACAGCTTGAAAATATAAACCTGCCTCAAGGTGTAGAACTTGAACAAATAGGAGACATTAAACATTTCAAAGCCTCCGCAGAGAGAATGATCGGAGCAATCTCTGTTGCAATCGTATTAATATTTTTTACGCTGGTGATCATGTTCAGCAGTATAAAAATCTCTTTAATGATTATATTTTCTATCCCCTTAACAATCATTGGCGCGTCATGGACAATGTTGGGCATGAATTATCATGTCTCTATGCCTTCCATGATGGGTTTTATCCTGCTTTCTGGAATTATTGTTAATAACGCTATTTTATTGATACATTTTGCTCTCGAACAGATGAAAGAGGGAATGAACAAAACAGAAGCGATGCTGGAATCCATTAGAATCCGTACCCGCCCTGTATTGATGACAGCTTTTTCGGTATCCGTGGGGATGCTGCCTGTCGCCCAGGGTGCGGCTATTGGGCTCGAGAGGCTTGCTCCATTGGGTGCCGTAGCAATCGGCGGATTGATCGTGGGAACTTTAATGACTTTGGTATTTATCCCTATTATCTTTATTTGGGCAATGAAAGACAAACCGGCAATTGCCTGAAAAATGGGCTTCTCCGGCTTGCATGAAGCACAGGAGAAGTTTACTCGTACTCAATCTCTATCATGCTCTTTTGTTTTTTGGGAAAAATCTGTCTTTTCACCTTTATAGCCCCCAAATACTTTTTAGATCCGTTATTGTCTTTGTCCAAAATGATATATCTATTCTCCTCTTCGCTAACTTCGCCCTTGTCATCTTTAATATGCTCCACGCGATACACCAGCCTTACTGCATCAACAAATGCACTTGCCCCCCTGCTTTGAGATGAATTTTTGGTTCCATGATGAATAAAAATGATCGTCTTCTTTTCTTTGGTGGCCCATCTGGTAAATAAATTAATAAACATACGCGCATGGGCATTATTGTTTTCATCCGCACCAAACATTGCTATAAGCGGATCAAGAATAATCACATCGTAAGAACTCAGCACTCTTTTGAACTGATAAAATTTGCTGCTGATCGAAATACTCCCCCTGCTCTCTTCTAAAAAATGTATTGTTTCCGCATCTGCTCCCGCTATATGCAGATTTTTTTCGAATATCGAAACACTTGTCTCCAAAATTTGCTTGGCTATCATTTCAAAGCGAGATCTCGATAACCCCAAAGGATCTTCGCTCAACCACATAAATACTTTGAGTTTTTCATCCCTTACCATTCTCATTGCTGCCTGCAAAAGTAAAAACGATTTTCCCACCCCGCCTCCTGCACTCACCAAAGAAACGGTATCTTTAGGAAAAGGTAACCAGCTTTTACAAACAAACTCCGCCTCCTCTGCCTTTATCTCTCCAAGCGGTACAATTTTAAAAAGTTCCCTGCCTCCCTCTTCTACTTTCTCTATCTCATCATGAACAAAATGCAAAATATCATCTAAGTTTTTTTCTTGATCTACACTTTGCAAAATCTGGTGTGCAAGCTGCTTAAATTGCCGCAAACGGGCATACTCTTTCAATTTTTCTACATAAAAATGAATATTAGTAATAGGAAGTGCGGCCAATATCTCCAGCATTCTTGATTCATCGAAAGTTTTACCCAGATATTCCTTAATGATACCTTCTTCTATGATGCTGTCCTCATAAAGATGCTCTAAAGCTTCAAAGAGTACCTGATGAAAAGGGATATAAAAATCTTCACTCCTCAGCCCTGCCTCCAATACTTCTTTGAATATTGCCGGCTCATAGATAATTGAGCTAAGAATCGCTCTTTCAAACGCTTC
>JAUPLS010000003.1 GCA_030836805.1 Campylobacterota bacterium
GGCCCCCATTTTTGCAAGCTCAACCACAGTTTCATGGTCGTTAATGCCACTTTCTGCTACGATAATTTTACCATTGGGGATAAGCGGGATAAGTTTTTCGCTAAGGCTCATATCCATTTCAAAAGTTTCCAAGTTTCTATGATTGATACCAATAATAGTGGCTCCGGCAAATATTGCCTTAATCAGATCAGCCTTATCATGAACTTCAACAAGCACTTCAAGTCCCATGTGCAGTGCATACTCATAAAGCTCTTTAAGTTCTTTGCGAGAGAGTGCTTTTGCAATAAGCAAGATAAAATCTGCCCCATACACCAATGCCTCGACGATCTGATACTTGTCAACTATAAAATCTTTTCTAAGCAAGGGAAGATTCACATAACGACGCACCATACCCAAATACTCAGTACTTCCTTGAAAAAAATGTGGTTCCGTCAAAATTGAAAGAGCATCCGCTCCACCCTTTTCATACTGCTGCGCAATAAGCACCGGATCAAAATCTTTGCGAATCACACCTTTGCTTGGGCTTGCTTTTTTAATTTCAGCAATAATACGATAAGGATTTTCTTCTGTAGAGCGTAAAGCAGACTGTACATCTTTAGGCACAAAGGGATTAAAAGAGAGGGAACGCCCCAACCACTCTAGCGGATATTCTGCTTTTCGTTTTTTTAAATCTTCTTTGGTTTGTTTTATAATCTCATCCAATATTTGAGCCATACCTCTGCCTTAGATTAGTTTTTGCGTATTATATCCAAAAGCAAACTATTTACACTTTTGGATCTTATCCCAATGCTCTGCAATCTCCGGTTCTTCAATTCCCTCTTGGTCCACAACCTTTTTCATCATCTCATAAGCTTTTTTACATTCATGCTGCTTATAGTATCCCCAAGACAATGAATCAAGATAGTAAAGGTTATTGGGCTGCTGCACCAATGCATCCTCAATGATCTTGATGCCTTTTTTGATATCAATTTCTTTATCGATCAGGGTATATCCGTAATAATTAAGATAGACACTGTCATCCACACCCATTGCAATGGCTTTTTCAAAATAAGAGATGACTTCTTGTATCATCTTTTTATCCTCTTTGTCTTTAGCCTCTTCAAAAAGAAGTATGCCTTTTTCAGCAAGCCATCTTGCATCTTTCTCATTTTCATAAAATTGGTCAGCAAGCACTATGGCTTTTTTAAAATCCTTTTTTTCTTTATAAAGTACATAAAGTATATCTTTGCCTTCATGGTTGGCTTCCAAAAACGCGATCGCTCCTTCAATATCTTTTTTGTAGGCATACGCATCGATGATCTTGCTTAAAAATTCCTTTTGGGGATCTTTTGCGTAAAGAGCCTTATAGGTTTCAAGGACACCGTCAATATCATTCTGTTTGACATACAATGATAACAATTGAAGATAGACCTCATTGCTTGAGTTATGGTGCATGCGGCGGTGCATTTCTAAAAGCTGTATGGCTCTCTTTTGTTCATTGGTATATTCATCCATAATAACAGACATGCGCAAAAGCACATCTTCGTTCGCTGTTTTCTCATACACTTTGGTTAAAATCTCCAGTGCTCTTTTAAATTCTCCTGTATACAAAAATGGATTGGAAGCCAACTCTAGGTCAATTGCTGTGTCTGATCTCTCCAAAAGATATTCTGCTTCTTTTTTTGCTTCTTTCACATCATTGTTTACAAGATACAAAGGAATCAAGAGACGCTTCACTTCTAATGTTTCCGGATGCTTTTTATCCCATGACTTCAATCTGGTGATACTTTGCGATATGTTGGTTTTGCCCAGCAAGGAAGAAGTGACTTCTTTAAACAGATAGACTTTATCTCCCGTGGTGTCAAAAAGTTTTCCATACAATGCCCTGCTTTGCTCAAATGCACCGATCTCCTCATAGAAAAGCCCTCTAATGATCAGCTCATCTTCACTCAAAACCATTAATTCTTTGGCCTGAATATTGCCTATAGAGAGGACAAAAACAGTGACAAATGTAAATACTATACGATACCAGGACACTCTTTTCTTACCTCATCTTCATTGTTTTTAAATTGTTGCCAAAACGGGAAAGTACGACACTGTAAAGGCCGCACCGGATATACGCAACAGCGGTTTTTAGACTCGTCAAAAAAGATACAGGCAAAATTGTCTTTCGCAAGAGGTTTTTCTATCAAAGAATAGCGATGTTTTACTTTTCGTAAATACAACGCAGCAAAACCTTCGATGCTAAGCTCTAAAAATGATGCCATTTTTTCTATTTCATCATAATTTATCCAGATATATCCGCTCTCGCCCGTACAACAGCGCCCACCACATGTTTCGCATGCACTGGGTGCAAATTTATAGCTATACCCTTCCTCTGTTCTCAAATCCAATATTGTCATCCTTTGTGCTGATACGTTTATTCTTCAAAATCACCCTTAATGCTGTGCGTGTCTGCCCGCTTGAATGCTCCGGCTGCCTCTAAAGTATAGTTGTCCTTCTCATCAAAAACAACCAAAGGTGCCATTACTTGTGTCATAGATTTTGAATTCATACGCGCAGCAATCATCACCAATTTGGATTCGCGGTCTATCTTCGAATGGACAAAACGTATCTTCTCTGGGTTTATACCATTTATTTTCAAATGATGCAAGAGCAAATCAATCTGTTTGGCATCATAACAGAAAATAAACCATCCTCTTGGCTTGAGTTGTTTTTTTACTTTCGCGACAAAAGTGTCTAGAGGCAAATGGTGTGCATAGCGTGCTATATTAAGATGCTCATCTTCGCTCTGTGTGACGCGACTGTCATAAAAAGGAGGGTTTGAAACAATAAAATCAAATTTTTCGTCTGCAGAAAATAGTGCAAAATCCCCCGAATATGCCTTCACGTTCATACTGTTTACAAGATAATTATGCTCGGCATAAACAAGCATTTTTTCTTGCTTGTCAACAATGCTTGTTTTTATTGGAAAATCCCGGCTCAAGAGCAAGGAGATAATCCCTACCCCGCACCCCACGTCCAAAAGCGCTCCTTTGGGAGAGAACAAAGAGATAAAATCATATAAAAATATCGAATCACTATTGTAGCAGTAACCACTGGTCGGCTGATAAAGAAACAAACAAAACCTTTTAAAATAATCAAATTTACCTATTCTCTTTGAAAACTTGTTCTCTTTGAAGTCTTGTCATCAAAGCAAACCCGGCAATGATGCAGCCAAGAGAATCATATACGATAAGTATCTAAAATAATAGTGGATTTTACACTAATTTCAGTATAATCGCGATTATGAATGAAAAATTAGACTTACTCTATCCTCCGTCAACTGATTTTTCGATGCGGGATTACGATTGCGCCTATATTCCCGGAAATTCTGTACGCATGAACTATAAGTATGTTCCTCATGCAAGCAAAGCTTTTGCGACTGCCGTTATTGAAAGAGGATGGAGACGCTTTGGAAAATACTATTTTCACCCCATATGCAATGGCTGCAACGAGTGCAAAAGCATACGTATCAATGTGCATGATTTCTGCTATAGCAAATCACAAAAAAAAGTGATCAAACGCAATAAAGAAACAGAGATTATCGTCCAAAAACCCACCTTGACATCATCACACATTGCCCTTTACAATAAATACCATTCCCACAAACACCATAAAGACGGTTGGCAGCACCGCAATATCTCCCAACGGGAATATTATGAAAATTTTGTTGAAGGGGCGCATGATTTTGGAAAAGAGGTCCTTTATGTGCAGGAGGGCAAACTTATCGGAGTAGATCTGATCGATATTCTTGATGACGGGATCAGCGCAATCTACTTTTATTATGATCCCGACTATGCCGGTCTTTCATTGGGGACATACTCACTGCTTTATCAAATCAAACTTGCCAAAATTCTTGATCTGCCATGGATCTATCTGGGGTACTGGGTTGATGGATGCAAAGCATTTGCCTATAAACCAAAATTCCAACCTCAAGAGTTGCTTGATGGATTTCCCGGGATGCAAGAAAAACCAAAATGGGAAAAGTAGAAGACAATCGATAAGTAATAATTTTTATATAATTGCAAGACTCGTCACTCGTCATCAGTATTTAGCAAAAATATAACCTATTCTAACGCTTATCGCATTCATTGTATCTACGATGATGGCATCGTAGATTTTTAATGTTAAATCGTTATCTCTTTGATGTCGGCGATATCCCTGAATGTCTTATAGATAGAGCCTATCATGTGCTGCCTGTTGACTCTTAGAGCAATCTCTTCTATGTTAACCATCACATCCTCAAAATAGGCATCAAGTTCTCTTTTGAGGCCAAAAAGCGCATCAAGGCGTTGTGCGTAGTCAGCGAATGTGCCATTGAGCACTTTTTCATAGGCATTATAAAGTGACACTTCTGCTTCTTCTTTGAAAAGTGCAACATCTATACTCAAATCATCATCTAAATCCAGTTCTTTAGAAATATTCGCCACACGCTTAAAGGTGCTAAACTGCTCTTTAAAAAATTCGCTTGAGACAACCCCATTAAGCGCAGCTACTTTTTTGGCTATCTCGTTAACGTCTCTTTCGCCGGATGCCAGTACGGCAGCGATTACCGAAGGATTGGCGTCAAATGATTTATTGATACGCTCAATGATAAAATCACTTAGCATTTTCGTATCAAAATCTGCATATTCATTTTTAAGCAATGTAATGATATCTTCAATATGAAAACTCAAATCATAGGCCGTAACAATCCTTATTATGCCATTAACGGCACGACGCAATGCAAAAGGATCTTTAGATCCTGTAGGAATTTTTCCGATACTGAAGAGCCCGAACAAAGTATCAAGCTTAATAGACATTGCTACAATGGCCGAAAAAACAGAAGAAGGAAGTTCTGCCCCTTCTCCTATAGGCATATACTGCTCTTTGATTGCCATATAGACCAGTTCATTTTCTCCGAGTGCTTTTGCATAGTAGTGCCCCATCAGCCCCTGAAGTTCGGTAAACTCATAGACCATTTCGCTCATGAGATCTGCTTTGGCCAAAGTAATGGCCCTATCCATCTCTTTTTCAAGTGCAATATTATTTTTTCCTGTCTGCGCTTCTACTTTTTCCATATAGAGCCCCAGCAAACGCATCGCAATATGCTTCTCTCTTATGATCTTGTCTTTAAGTGTGCCCAACCCGTCAATAAACTGCACCTTTTCCAATCCTGCCATGCTGAGGCCTTTTTTAAGATCATTTTTATAAAAGAAAAGTCCATCAGAGAGTCTTGGTTTAAGAACACGTTCATTTCCTGCAGCCACTTTACTATAGTCATCTGTATACGCATTGCTTACTACAATAAATTTATTCGTAATTTTTCCGTGTTCAAAAACCGGAAAATAGCGCTGATGTTCTTTCATGGATGTAATAATCACTTCAGGAGGAAGCTCTAAAAAAAGTTTATCAAATGTGCCCAATAATGCTTTTGGATTTTCTGTGATAGCAACCACTTCATCCAGCAACGATTCATCCCGTTCTATAAAAATATGATGTTCCGACTCCAGCATATCAAACTGATCAAGTATTCTTTCTTTTCTCTTTTCCGGATAAAGTATCACTGCGCCCCGAGCAAGAACTTCTTCATACTTATCTATATCGCCCACTTCAACAGCCTCATGGTTGAGCATCCGATGCACAAATGTTTTAGTATCTGACTCGACACCAAAAAGTTCAACAGGCACCGAATTTTCTGCCAATCTCACCTGAAGCCACCTGATGGGACGAATAAATTCATCACTTCTTTCTCCCCAGCGCATCATCTTTCCAAATGCCATAGAAGCGATCCATTTTTTTATCATTTCCTCAAGGAGTGAAACCGTGGGGGCACCTTTTTCTTCTTTTTTGAAACACAACACCTCTCTGCCGCTACTCTCTGTGCGCCCCAACTGGGATATGTTTACGCCGCATTTGCGGGCAAACCCCTCGGCTGCACTTGTAGGATTACCTTCTTTGAAAGCGGCCGCAACAGGAGGGCCCATAAGTTCAACCGTGCTGTCTTCTTGCGCAGTGGGTATTGCTCCATGTTTTAGCACCAGCCTTCTGGGCGTATAGATAAATTCAAAATCACAGTCTAATTTATACTCTTGGAGTATCGTTTTCCAAGACTTTTCAATATTCGAGACAATCTTAAGCAAGGGTATAGCAGGGAGTTCTTCTACACCAATTTCTATGAGTAATGGTTGTGTCATTTTGGACAATCCTATGAAAGTTTTAGATAACTAATATTTTATCTAAGAGTTAGTAAAGAGGGGGTTAATCTTTCTCGTTGGGATCGTCCGGCATGTCCATTCTTCTGCCTTCATCATCAAATTTGCTTTTATAATAATTTCTTACTATTCCAAAAGTAATAAAAACAAAAATAATCACAGCGACAATATACAGTATATCTCCAAACAACATTATTTCTCCTTCAAGCTGTTAGCAATGGTAATCTTTTCAAATCCCTCATAATTTTGACGCAAGGCTTCATAGGTGACAATCCCTACACTGATACCCAGATTAAGACTCCGCCCCGTTCCGCCCATAGGAATCGTAATGCACCGCTTGGGATTTTCAAGCAATACTCTTTCATCAATCCCTTTGGTTTCTGATCCAAAAAGAAGAAAATCCCCTTTCTGAAACGTTGCATTAAAATAGAGATTATCCGTCTTTGTTGTAGCCAAATGCATATGTTCATCTACCGGATGCGCTTCAAGGAAGTCAGAAAAACTCTCCCACACCACCAAATCCAACTTATCCCAATAGTCCAAGCCTGCTCTTTTTACTGCTTTATCGTCAATGTCAAAGCCAAGAGGCTTAACTAAGTGCAACGTTGCGCCGAGATTGACACAAAGCCGTCCTATCGTCCCTGTATTAGGAGGGATTTGCGGCTCAACGAGTACAATATTGAACATTTAAAAGACTACCGTTTTATTGCCATTTACAAAAACCCTGTCACTCAACACCAAAGAGAGTGCACGAGAGAGAACGATCTTTTCTACATCGCGCCCTGCACGCTGCATATCCCTCCATTCAAAACGATGGCTTACGGCAATCACGTCTTGGGCGATAATGGGGCCCTCATCAAGATCGTTTGTCACATAATGTGCTGTTGCACCGATAATCTTCACACCTCTTTCAAACGCCTGTTTGTATGGATTTGCACCTATAAATGCAGGCAAAAAAGAGTGATGTATATTAATAATTTTTTGCTCATATGCCCCCACAAACAAAGGGGTCAATATTCTCATGTATTTTGCAAGAACGATATAGTCAAATTCAAACTCATCAATAAGCTTCATCACATGTCTTTCATGCTCTTCTCTTTCAAGCCCCTCCGCGGGTACATGGAAAAAAGGGATATCAAATCTTCTCACCAGTTCTTCAAGAAAGTCATGGTTTGAAATCACGCATTCTATTTCCGCATCCAATTCTCCGTCGGCGTACTTAATGAGAATATCCCCCAGCGCATGCGACTCTTTGGTTGCCATCAATATAATTTTTTTTGCTTTAGGCTCTATCACTCTTACGTGTGCATCTTCGGGAATAACCTCTTTGAGTGCTGCACTCAGCTCATGCACATCAAACATCCCGCTGACAACCGAACGCATAAAAAATTTTTCTATCTCCTTATCAACAAACTCCTGGTTATTGTCTATATTAAGATTCCGATCATAAAAGACTTTACTTATTTTATAAACAAGTCCTTTTTCATCGCGGCAATCGATTAAAACCCTGGCTCTTTTTTCCATTCTGCACTCTTGTGTTGAAAATTGCGGCATTATACCAACTTTTCTCTAAGGTCATCCCACTTAGACTTTATCTCACGGTACCCTGCTTCATAGGCAGCATCAATCTCCTTAAAATTAAATAGCCCCATTCGCGCCACACCTTCAATATCCAAATAAGCATCCGTGATCTCCTTGGAAGGCCTAACATTGGCATGCAGCATAATAAGAATAGATCGAACAAGCAATGACTTAAAATCTTTAGGGGTGCCGCCTACAAGAGGATTGACATTGATCGCCAAAACTTTATGCCCCAAATCTTTTAAAGGTTTGACCGGTAAATTATCACTAAAACCGCCATCAACATACCATTGCCCATTCAACTCTTTGGCTTCAAAGATAGGAGTAAGCGATGCAGAAGCAATAGTGTTTGCAACAGGGTTTCCATAATTTAAATAATGGCTCTCTCCTGTATTGATATCCGTCACACAAGTAAAAAGAGGGATACGCATCTTATCATAACTCTTAAGAGGCATTTCATGTGCTAGTTTTTTTTCAAGATTTTTTAGTGAAAAAAGCCCAGGTTTTTTGCTTAACTTAAAAAGATCTCTATTGGCAATTTCTTTTAAAAAAGCATAGATTTGCTCAGAGGTTTTTCCTGAAGCAATCATCAGTGCCAACATCGCACCGGCACTGCTTCCTGCTACTGCACAAATCTTCACTCCTTCTTCTTCCAAAAATTTTAAGGCACCCAACTGTGCTGCTGCCCTGAGGCCGCCTCCGCTTAAACTAAGCGCGATCTCCATCATGACCCTTTCTTTGCATTGTGTTGATTGGCATCATTTTTTAATCTTGGCGATCTCTTGCTATCTTTTCCGCCTGATATCGGTAAATTGTGGGATGCGCATCAAGGCAATTTCCAGACAAACCTGCTTTTTGGCAAAGAGAACCAAAAAAATCATCAAAATGAGGCAACTGCTCCCATACTGATGGCAGATAGGTCGCTTGATAATTCCCCTGCTTTAAAATAACTCCGTCAATTCCGGGGCGAATCATTTGGTGCAAGGATTCTTTATCGGTATACAAAACCTCTTTGGGGGAAGTAAGAATGGAGATCTCTATATCAATTTTATCAAGCTCATCCGCACTCAAAGGCAAAAATCTTGGGTCACCAAATGCCGCGCCCTTAGCATTATGAATCACATCCTCTATCAAGGATTGATGGGCTATGATCGAACCGATGCATCCTCTGAGCCTATGATTTTTATTGAGTGTGACAAAAACTGCACCGTGCTCCTGCAGCCAAGGATATTGCGCTATCCATTCGCTTTTGTCTATTCGTTGTTGTCTGCCTGTAAATTCTTCTTCGATCGCCTTAAAGGCAATATCCAATAATATTTTTTTATCCATATTTCTGCCCCTCTTTCCATCTTTGAGAGCTTAGAATACTCTTAAAAAATTATACCCCCTTTTTGGCATAAAAAGCAATCTCTTTTTCTATCCTTTTGGCCAGCTCTTTGCCTAGTTCTTTGCCGCTAAAACCCTCTTCCAATAATATGCTTGCCGTTATTTTCGGCCTAAAAGGCTTTTTCCATACTTTCAGTCTTTTAGCCAAAGAAATTACACGAGGATCATAATTTCCCGGATATTTTACAATTCCTTCTTTTAGTGCCGTATGCAAGATAAATCTTGCATCCACCCTAGAGGGCAAAAGAGGCATTTGACTTATCTGTCTGTGATAATATTTTGGCGCACCCAATATTTTCAGTATCTGCTCTATATCGGTTTTTAGATATTTTCTGGCAATAAAAAGAAAATAGTAAGGCCGCAAGGTATCTTGAAAATACTTTTGCCCGCTTTGGAGCTCTTTGCTCCATGCTATAAAAGTTTTTCGGCCTATCTCTTCGTTAAAAAGTTTTTTTGCTATCCCCAGTGCAAACAAGTAATAGAGTCCGTAATGCAGGTAAGCACCTTTGAACATTTTTTCAAATTCCAAAAAAATACGCTCCTTGGGAAGATCCTCCAGCAAGATATTTTGACATAGCTTGCAGCTTTTTTTTTCTATCTTAAAGCCCAAGCGTGCTGCAAACTGCATTGCACGAAATACTCTTAAACTGTCTTCGGCAAAGCTTTTTTCATCAACCGCTTTAAGACGTTTTTGTTGCAAATCTCCCAGTCCATTCCAAAAATCAAGAATCTGCTCCCTTTCAATGTCATACATTAATGCGTTAACAGTAAAATCTCTTCGTCTTGATGCTTCCTTCTCATTGCCGGCTAACATAACATGAAAGCCCTTATGTCCTTTGCCTGATTTTGTCTCTTTCCTGGGCAAGGAGATATCCAAATTATGAAATTTATAAACAAAAAAACTTTTACCTACACCCTCTGCCCCCAAATGCATCATTGCTTTTTCAAACGTTTCTATGGAGATATTAAAACACTCGATATCGTAATCTTGACAATCGCGCCCAAGCAGTCTATCGCGTACGGCACCGCCGACAATATAGCATTTAGCATGGCAATGATGCATTAAATATTGAGTAATAGTTTGTATATGCCGGAGTGTATCAGGATGAGTTTGAGAGAAAAAATTTAAAAAAGATATGGTAGTAGGCATAGATGGCCCCTTTGTCATTCTCCAGCCATGGCCATAAATTATATAACCGGCCACACAGGTTTCCTGGCAAAGAAACCCGATATTGGACTCTTTTTTTAATGAGCCGTCATAAAACCTGTCTTAACAAAAATTCTATTTTGAGGCATAATCGGCTATGATGTCGCCCATTTCACTACAGGTGCAGATCTCTTTGGCATCATAATCTCCAATGTCAGCTGTTCTGTATCCTTCGCTCAGTGCTTTTTTAATCGCTTCATCGATCCTGTCGGCAGCCTTACTTTCATTGAGCGCATAACGGAGCATCATGCTTGCGCTGGAAATAGTTGCAAGCGGATTGGCAATCCCTTGTCCGGCAATATCCGGCGCAGAACCATGAATCGGCTCAAAAAGCCCCACCCCCTTGCCTATGCTTGCACTGGGCAACAGGCCGATAGAACCGCTTAGCATACTTGCCGCATCTGAAAGAATGTCGCCAAAAATATTTCCTGTTAAGATAACATCAAACTGTTTAGGATCACGAATAAGCTGCATGGCCGCATTGTCTACATACATATGAGAAAGTTCCACCTCGGGATAATCTTTGGCTACCTCTTCAACGATCTCTCTCCAAAATTGGCTCACTTCAAGCACATTGGCTTTATCCACAGAACAAATACGCTTATTGCGTTTCATGGCTATGTCAAATGCTACCACCGCGATACGCTTTACCTCTTCTCTTGTGTATCGCATCGTATTAAAAGCTTCATTTTCATGCAGTTCTCTTGGCTGGCCAAAGTAGATACCGCCGGTCAACTCGCGCACAACCATGATGTCCACTCCTTTGATCACAGAGGGTTTTAAACTTGAAGCATTCACCAACTCATCATAAACTATTGCCGGACGAAGGTTTGCAAAAGTTCCCATCTCTTTGCGGAGTCCTAAAAGGCCTGTTTCCGGACGGAGATGTCTTTCAAGTTTATCCCATTTTGGTCCACCAATCGCACCAAAAAGTACAGCATCGCACTTCTTGACCCCCTGAATCGTCTCATCAGGAAGAGGTACGCCCGTCTCATCTATTGCCGCACCGCCCAACAACATCTCTTCATATTTAAGATTAAACCCTTGTGCAACCGACACGGCATCAAGCACTTTGATAGCTTCATCCACAATTTCAGGACCTATTCCGTCACCCTTAATAATACCTATTTTATAACTTTTCATCCATTTAAGCCTTTGCTTTTTTAATCTCTTCTTTGGCAAACTCTATCAATCCGCCTGCATTTACAAGTTCTTGCATAAAATCAGGAATGGAAGAAAATTTATATGTTTTTGCTTGCGTTACATTGATCACTTCACCTGCATTCATATCGATTCTCACCACATCTCCCTCATTAATCTCTTCGGCTTCTTTAAGCTCAAAAATGGGAAGTCCCATGTTGAACGCATTTCTATAGAAAATACGTGCAAACGTAGGCGCAATGACGGCATTGACCCCTGCTGCTTTCAGCGCGATAGGAGCATGTTCTCGGCTTGAGCCGCAACCAAAGTTTTCACCTGCAACAATGATATCCCCCTCTTTCATCTTGGAAACAAACTCAGGATCTGCATCTTCCATAACATGTTTTGCCAATTCGCTTGGCTCGCTTGTGTTGAGATATCTTGCTGCGATAATAAGATCCGTATCGATATTATCGCCAAATTTCCAAACTTTACCTTGCAAAATAATTCCTTTTTATTTAATTTTATTCAGGAGCATTTCGTTTTCTCTTTCAGCAAGAACAGACAAAGCTTCTTGATTGTTTATTGTTCGCCAAGCTTTGCTTTCACGCTAGGATACAAAACAATTCTGTTTTCCCGGAAAGAGTAAAAATTCCTGCGATTATAGCCGAAAAAATAAAATTTATCAAATTCAACTCACTTTTCAATAAAATTTGGGTATAATCCACCTTAAATTATTCTTACTTAATATAACCCCACCTAATCAAGGATCCACATGTCAGCAAAAGACGGTATGAAAAACGTAGAAACACTATTTAATTCCAAGAAAAAAGGCGATGTCATCACTCTTGAAAACATTGCAAAAGAGTTTGGCAAACAAATCACACTCGCTCAGGCAAAAAAAGTTCAAAAACTTGCAGCCGATACAAAATTGGAAATTATTTCAGCTTCAGAACATGCTAAATACATTACCTCCAAAGAAGCGCAAAAAAAAATAGATGACAGAAAAAAGCTTTCCCAGTCTGATGCAGAAGATGAATTTGACCTCCACAAAGAAAAAGAACTTCTTGAATGGAGCCGTTCAGACAGCCCTGTGAGAATGTACTTACGCGAAATGGGTAAAATTCCCTTACTCACGAAAGACGAAGAGATCGATTTGAGTATACGTATCGAAGAAGGGGAGGAGATCATTATTGATGCGATCTGTTCGGTTCCTTATCTCATCCAATATATTTTAAACTACAAAGAACCTCTTTTAAATCGCGAAAGACGGGTGAAAGAGCTCTTTAAGAGTTTTGAAGACGAAAAAGGTGATTCGGATAATGATGAAGACGACAGCGACGATGAAGATACGGAAACAGAAGAAAGAGAAGAAGGCGCACCCAAAAACGACAAAAGGGTTAAACAGGTAGTAGACAGTTTTAAGCAATTGGAAAAGGCCAAAAAAGAATGGATGAAATCACGCGATGAACTCTTTAAGGTGTTGGGGTCTCAAGACGATGAGGATATCATACTGCATGAACGCCTTAAGGTAGCATTCAAAAAAGAACAACTCAAAGCAGCACTGCTTAACCTTGGCCCTACAAGCAAACTTATCAATGAGCTTGTCAAAGCAATGGAAACAGCGCTCAAGTCTGATGACAGTTTCGATAAAGAGCTCAAACGTTTGGAATACAAACTTCCTCTTTTTAATGATACACTCAAAAAGAACCACTTAAAGATCTTAAGCAATATTATCAATATGGACAAAGATGATATTATTAATGCTGTGCCTGAAACTACCATGGTAAGCACTTATGTAGAAATAAAAAAACTGTTCGAGACCAGAGAGGCAAGCAAAGGCGGATTTGATTTGAGCGAAGAGAAACTGCAAGAGATCCTCAATCAAATCCGTCAAGGTAAGGCCATCAGCGAAAAAGCTAAAACACGCATGGCAAAATCAAATCTTCGGCTGGTCGTCTCTATCGCAAAACGCTATACCAACCGCGGCCTTCCGTTTCTTGATCTTATCCAAGAAGGCAATATCGGACTCATGAAAGCCGTAGATAAATTTGAATACGAAAAAGGGTACAAATTTTCAACCTATGCCACATGGTGGATCCGCCAAGCGATCAGCCGCGCCATCGCAGATCAAGCCCGAACGATTCGTATCCCCATTCACATGATAGAAACTATTAACCGTATCAATAAAATCATTCGAAAATATCTTCAAGAAACAGGGAAAGAGCCGGATCTTGATACCATCGCCAAAGAAGTGGGGCTCTCTGTAGATAAAGTTAAAAATGTCATTAAAATCACCAAAGAGCCTGTGAGCCTTGAGACGCCGGTAGGAGACGAAGATGATGGTAGATTTGGTGACTTCATCGAAGACAAAACAACCCTTAGCCC
>JAUPLS010000138.1 GCA_030836805.1 Campylobacterota bacterium
TGCTGTCTCTTGTAGGTTCACCGCTAGCTGCTTCATTTAAGCCGGCCTGTGCCCACTGCAGCACTTCAGGTTCAAGATAAAGCATATCAAGCTGATCTTGTGCGCCCAACTTTGTAAGCAGCCTATAGGCTGCTACCTGCACAGCAGGCTCCGCACTCCACATACTGTCTGATAAACAATGCCAATGGTTTGCATTCTGTGTCGGATCTTCGATAGAAGCGCTGCATGTACCACAAATAACAATAGCTGCATCTTTTGGCGCCACTTCATAAACCATCAAATTTTCCTGCGAACCGCAAAGCTCACACTTGCCGCCGCTTCTTTGCATCAATGCTTTATCTATGTTCATAAATTATCCTTTAATCGTCTTGAAGCGTATTTTACTCTTTTTCTTATAAATTATAGAAAAGACTCTATCTATTTGACCGTCATCACGCGCGCAAACAATCCCGCAGTAGTGGCGTACCCCACTTCGGCAAATTGCAATTTGCCTTTACCGTCATAGATAAAAGTAGTAGGAAATGCTTCTACTCGGAATGCTGTCTTCCATTTTCCTTCATTGTCATTGATCACCTTAAAATTTAAATTTTTTTCATTCATGTATTGTTTGATCTGCTCATCGCTTCCTGAACTGACAGCAATGCTTAGTACGGTATACTTTTCGGAGATGGTTTGGATATTGGGGGCTTCAAGTCTGCACGTCGGACACCATGTGCCCCAAAAATGTACGATTAAAGGTTTTCCGGAAACTTCATTCTGATTAAACATATTGCCGTCAATCAATCTGCTTTCCATGTTAGGCAATATGTTGCTTGGAAGAATGGGTTTACGTATATAGCTTATCACGCTGCTTGCTATAAAAACAACAAGCAAGCCGACAAGTACTTCTTTGAGTATTTTTTTAAAATTGATCTTCACTAAAGATCCACCCCGCTCCAAAATTCATCATAATCAAGACCGGCCGTCATATTTTCATCTTCATGGTTTTCATCAAGTTTTTTTCGTTCACGCTCAAAATACTGCTCCAGCGCCTCTTCCAAGAGAGTATTGACATCTTTGCCCAAAAGTTCACAAAAGATTTGGATATTTTCTACCGTACTGTATTTAAATTCAATTTTTAATTCTTGTTCCATATTGGTATTGTACAGTATGCCATCTGTTTTTTTCTTTTTAAATGATAGAGGTATTCTGATATACTGCTATAAGGAAATTTGAAAACAAACAAAGAAGAAAATCATGACACCAGAAAAACTAATCCAAACAGCACGTAAAATTGTTGGAAAATTTGAACTAAGCGATATTGATTTTTCTGCCGGAAAAGTAGGAGCAGCGCTTTTGACTACAAAAGGAAATGTTTATACCGGAATCAATATCGAACTGGCCTGCGGTATCGGATTTTGTGCAGAGCACTCAGCTATTGCTGAAATGTTAAAAAACAGAGAAACCCAAATCGAAATGATCGTTACAGCCAATGAAAAATCTATCATTCCCCCCTGTGGCCGGTGCAGAGAACTTATGTTTCAAGTCGATCACAAAAATATGAATACAAAAATATATCTCTCCAGCACCCGATACATGACCCTCGCTGAATTACTCCCTAATCCATGGATTCCAAATACGCCATAACAATTGATTCGATCCATTTTCGATATCATTTATTTTCCAAACAAATAAATCAAATCCGGATAACACGCTACGATCAGCAAAGCCAATAGCTGCAACAAAATAAACGGCACCACCCCCTTATAGATAGCTCCCGTACCTACTTTATCTCCGGCCGCTCCCTTAAGATAAAACAGTGCAAATCCAAACGGCGGAGTAAGAAAAGAGGATTGAAGATTCATTGCAATGAGAATGGCAAACCATACAGGGTCAATCCCAAACGATGCAACGATCGGCACCAAAATCGGCACAACCACAAACGCAATTTCTATAAAGTCGATAAAAAAACCCAAAAGAAAAATTGCTGCCATGACTATAAAAATAAACATCCATTTGCTGCCCAAATCCTGCGAAAAAAACTCTAAAGCCATATCCCCGCCCCCTAATTCATTAAACACCAAAGAAAAAGCAGTAGCGCCGATAAGAATCATAAATACCATTGCCGTAAGTTTAACTGTTTCTATACTTGCATAGCGAAGCAGTGCATAAGAAAAAGTTTTCCTGCCCACAGACAGCGCTATAGCGCCAAGCACACCGATCGCTGCGGATTCGGTTGCAGAAGCAATGCCTGTAAAAATAGATCCCAGCACAATACCGATAAGCAAAAGCGGAGGAATGATCTCTTTAAACGCTGCCTTAAGCACTTCTCCATAAGGTTCATCTAAAACGATAGCGGGCGCCAACTCTTTTTTAAACCATGAGACAACAAGAATATACAATACATAAAGGACAATCAGCAACATTCCCGGCACTACGGCCGCACGGAACAGGTCACCCACACTCAGATGCATCTGGTCTCCAAGCACGATAAGCACGACGGAAGGGGGGATCAGCTGCCCCAGCGTTCCGCTGGCTGCAATAGTACCTGAAGCCAAAGAGGGCGAATAGCCATGCTTTAACATCAAAGGCAACGCAATGAGACTCATCATCACCACCGAAGCGCCCACAATGCCTGTGCTGGCTGCGAGTATAGCTCCCACCACCACCACAGAGATGGCCAACCCCCCTCGTATATTTCCAAAAAGCTTTCCCAGAGAGAGCATCAACCCCTCTGCCATTTTTGACTTTTCGAGTATTAATCCCATAAAGATGAATAAAGGTACGGCCATTAATGTAGCATTATCCATGATGCCATAAGTGCGGTAAGGAAGCATCTGAAAAGTTTGGAGTGTGACCTCATCGCTGATGAGTGTAAAAAAAAGTGCCGAACCCGCAAAAACGAATGCCACCTGAAACCCTGCCATCAGCAGAATAAAACTTAAACCAAACATTAAAAATACAGGGTCAAGAACAAAAGCAACCCTATTAAACCATAATGCATATACGCCGGCGCCCAAAAGTACCGCCGCTGCAAGCACCTGCCACAAAAGAGTTTTATTGAGAAGTTTGTGATAGGCTTTAAGTACTTCACTGATTGCCTGCACAAGCAAAAGCACAAATGCTACAACCAGCATACTTTTAATCAGATACCGATGCGTAAGGCCGCCGGGATCGGAAGAGACTTCATGCTGAATATAACTTTGATAGGCCATATCCAAAGCATCATTCAAAAAAAATAAAGAAAAAGGAACCACGAGAAACAGCATCGAGAGTATCTGCACGATCGATTTGGCCTGTGTAGAATATTTCTCAAAAAAGATATCTACCCTCACATGTTTGTCATGCTTGAGGGTATAGCTAAGCCCCAGCAAAAAGATCACATCAAAAAGATGCCATTCCAGCTCCTGCAATGCCACAGAACCCGCCGAAAAAAGATATCTTACCGCAGCATCATACGCGACAAGAAGCGAAAGCACAACAACCAAAACCGCAGCGGTCAACCCTGCATATTTTGAGAGCCTATCCAGATAATAGGAAA
>JAUPLS010000139.1 GCA_030836805.1 Campylobacterota bacterium
ACAAACCGGATGAGGACTACCATTCGACAGCGGCAGGGATTGAATATGCAGTGACAGAGCTTGAAGTTTCAGAGATTATCATATGCGGCCATACACATTGCGGCGCTATTGCGGCGCTTTATAAAGACATGGAAGACAAACCGTTTGTTCATACGAAAAAATGGCTGACGCTTGGCCATAAAGCAAAATCATTGGCACTTTTGGCTCTTGGAAAAAATGCACAAGAGGAGGAGCTGAGAAAACTGACAGAAAAATTTTCCGTCATTTCGCAGATAGAAAATCTGCTTACCTACCCCTACGTAAAGAAAAAGGTTGATAGCGGAGAGCTGCATATCCATGGCTGGATGTATGATATCCAAACGGGAGCTATAGAATATTATGACCCGGATGAGTGTGAGTTTAGATCTTTAAATGAAGTTTCAAAATAAGCCAAGACAAATATAGCGTTATCGCATACTTTTTTAAAACCCGAAAATCTTTTGTCCGTTCTTGTGTGGAAGGGCTTAGAATTTGTAAGAAACCTGGGTAAAAAGCCCATACGCATCATCATCGGTGATAGATGTATCGTTCAAGCCGGCTTCTTTGATAAAATCTCCACTTTTAAAATAGCCTATGCCGGCAAGAAAATGGACCGATGGACTGTATTGATGCGCTACAACGATATCGATCTCATCTCCGTATTTATCAGACTGCATGGAAGGAATAGTGTAGCTCATCCATTTAGCAGAAGGTTCATCCGCGTAAAAAGCATGGTATTCGAGTTTGATATTGGTTTTTGGCAATGGTTCTATAATCGCAAAAATTTCATAATCTTTGAGGTTTGACCAAGACATCAGATTGAGCCTTCCGTAGTACACGTCGCTTGCTCCAAAGGCGGCATCAAAGGTTTCATGCTCAAGCGTATCCGGATCATTCCCGCTTGCGTAGGTGTAGCCTAATCCAAGTTTTGTATAGAGCCCTTTGAAATGATATCCGCCATCCAGATGAAAACCAAAACCGTCTATATCCACGGCGGTTGCATCAAGTTTGGTATACTCTCCGAAGGATTTGAGACAGGTCATATCATAGAAATATCCATACAAATCTGTGTCGTACATTCTTGCGCCCGCATAGTAGCTCTGAAGTGAGCGATAATTTTCGTTGGCCGTTTTGTTTTCTTTATAGGCGAATATCGGCTCAATAGCTCCGGTTTTTCCATAGGCATAATGTCCGTACATCCCGCCCCCATAATATCCGTGGCGATGATCCAAGCTAAACTCATCCGGCTCGTGAAGCATCGTGCCGCCGTAAAAAAAGTCTAAAAAATCGCCCTCATCTTTAAAAGAAACTTTAACCGCATCCCATATCCATTTCCCTGAATTTTTCCATTCCCCGGGCCCAAATACCCTGCCGTCCCCATAAGTAATTTTCTGACGGCCCGCTTTGAGTGTTAAATGGGGGGTTGCATACTGAAGATACGTTTCGTAAAGCTCAAGGGTATCTTTTTGCGGATTATGCTCTTGCATGAACTCTTTGTTGTACCAATCTTGATCTTCAAAGCCCCAGCCTAGGACTCTTGAATCCTGCATAGAGAGCCTGGCTGTCCACTGTTCATCAAACTGGTATGTCATTCCCAGCCGCAACCTTGTGAACAAACAGCCATCATCACTTTCGCCTAATTTTGGAGCGCTGCCGTAGAATTTTTCATTCATATTGTTAAAATATTCAAATCTAAGCCTTGTCTCTCCGTCAAATTGAAGATCTGCCCAAAGAAAACTCTGAGATAAGAGCAGGGCAAAAATCGGTAATTTGGTTGGTTTCATCCGGGTCCTTTTTCATGGTTGGTGATATATAAAAATATATAACGCTCAATAAAGAAATAAGTTTTAAGTTTAAATTTTAACACATTAAAACTTTATATATTTTTATATATAGCGTATCTGTTGGATATTATTGGTTTGGGCAAGCCAAAGATGGCCGCATCCCTTGCGTCTTTTAAATAGGGGTAATGATCGGATTGAACGCTTTTGATGAGAGGGTAACTTTTTGCCCTATCTTTAAGTCCCGGATCTCCTCTTTTGTCGAAACTACTTTTACGACATCCTGCCCCACCAAAATACTCACGATAAAGACGATATCGCTTTGTGCAATATCTACGATTTCCCCGCTGAATTTAAATTTGCCGCTTATTTTGCTGCCGCCAAATATTTCGCTTGGGGTTCCTTGCCTGAGGATTTTGCCATCGGCAAGCTCTAAAACAAACTGGGCCAATTTGTACACTTCGCCTATATCGTG
Source organism: Campylobacterota bacterium (assembly GCA_030836805.1). Lineage (GTDB taxonomy): Bacteria > Campylobacterota > Campylobacteria > Campylobacterales > Sulfurovaceae > Sulfurovum. Next base: position 2,275 of record JAUPLS010000139.1, read on the forward strand.
ACTGACCAAAATGGTTGTGAGGTTGAAATGTCTTTGGATTTTAAGCAGTTCGTCTTGAAGTTTAGCTCTCATCGCAAAATCAAGGGCTGAAAGAGGCTCGTCAAGAAGAAGTATTTTTGGTTCTCTAACCAAGGCTCTCGCAAGGGCTACCCTTTGTTTTTGTCCTCCAGAGAGTGCGTCAGGTTTTTCGTTTTCTAGTTTTGTAAGTTCGGTGATTTTGAGTATCTCGTCCACTTTGAATGTTTTTTTCTTATCATCAAGCGCATAAAGGAGATTTTGTCTGACGGTCATATTGGGGAAGAGGGCATACTCTTGAAAAACAAAACCAACCTTTCTTTTTTGCGGCGGAAGGTTGATCTTTTTGCTGCTGTCATACCAGATTTCGTCTTCTATCACAATTTTTCCGCCGGTCGGCTCAAGCAATCCTGCAATCATCCTGAGAATAGTACTTTTCCCCGCACCGCTTTTGCCAAAAAGAACCGTAAGTTCACCGCGCTTGAATGTCGTGTTGATTTCAAGAGGAATCACTCCGTTAGCGCCTCTTAGGTCTTTTGAGAGTATAAGTTCATTCATGAGAGTTCAGCCTTTAAAAAATGTTTGTTGATTGCATAGACAAAAAGCAAAATAGCAAAAGAGATGAGAAAAAGGGTAAGCGCGTATTGGTTTGCGGCACTGTAATTTAATGATTCTACCTCGTCATAGATGGCAATACTTGCTACCCGTGTTTCTCCGGAAATGTTGCCTCCCATCATCAAAACGACGCCAAATTCGCCTACGGTATGGGCAAAAGAAATAACTATGCCCGTAAGAAGTGAAGGGCGGATGTTGGGAAGCAGTGCCCGGAAAAGAACATTGATTTTACTTTTGCCTAGAGTGTAGGCAGCCTCTGTGAGGTCTTTTGGCAATGCAGAAAATCCGCTTTGTATGGGATGTACCATAAAAGGAAGCGAAAAGATAATGGAAGCGACTACCAGGCCTTCGAAGCTAAAGACCAATCTTAAATCCAATGTTTCATCCAGCCATTGCCCAAAGGCGTTTTTGGGGCTAAAAAAAACGAGCATATAAAATCCCAGCACACTGGGGGGCAACACCAAAGGCATAGATACTATGGCTTCAAGTACCGGCTTGAGTCTGTTTTTTGTGGCAGCCAGATAGTATCCAAGCGGTATGCCTATCATCAGCAGAAACAAAGTTGTCACGCCTGCCAGCTTGAAAGTGAGAGACATGGTCTGCACAAAGCTTTCTTCTATCATTTGATCTCTTTTTGGAGGGTTACTTCGTTTGCTTTGACAAACCACAAAAATTCTTTATCGACCTCTATTTGCAGTCTTTGAAGCGATGAGGTGGTGATAAGCGATATGATATCGTTTCCTTCAAAATCAAAAACCACTTCGCTGAGGATTTCGCCTTGATTGATCTTTTTAACCGTAGAAACAAAAGCATTGCTGGCGCTTACGATAGATTCTTTTGTCCCGATCATGACTTCTGCTTCTTTGAAGAGCAGCTTGATCTCTTTGCCGATGGCGATATCGCCAAAAGTTTCTATATCGATGATAAGGGATGTAAAAGTGTGGCCGTTAAGATCAATGATGATTTTTGACAACTCATTTACAGTTTGTATTTGTTTGATTTTGCCATGCAATACGTTCATTGGCTATCTTCCTGTTTGGAAATTTTTATTTGGATATCAAGCGGCTTGGCATGATACGGAGAGGAGGTAACCAGCAAATCAACCCCGCACTGTGCATATGCATAGGCGTTTTGCACATTGATTCCGCCTGTTGCAGAGAGCAGAAGGTGTGGAAATTGGGATTTGAGCGACACGCATTTTTTAAGTGTATCAAAATCCATCTTTTCGCACTGTAAAATATCGGCCCCCAAGGAGGCAAAGTAGAGCGCCTCTTCGTAGGTGTCAACCTCTACGGCCACTTTTTTTTCAATAAATTTGGTTTTGAGCTGCTTAAAATGCTCTTCCAGCTTGAGCTTGTCATCCAAAAAAATCAAATGCTGTTTAAAGATTAAGATAGAATCATACACACCCAGCCTGTGAACAGATCCCCCTCCGGCCAAAACCGCTTTGATCATCATCTCTTTGGTGTTGGGAAAGTTTTTTCTTGTGGTGGCTATGGTGATATTTGGGTTTGCTTTTCTTGCATGAAGAAGCATATGGTGTGCATAGGTGGCAATGCCGCTTAAATACTCCAGCAGATTTTGAGATATTTTCCATGCATAATGCAGGTTTTGCGCATTTGAAACACACTCTAAAACCAGAGTGTTTTTTGTGACAAAATCCCCGTCTTTTGCATACAGCACACATTCAATAGAGAGTTTATTTAAAATTTGGATCACATAGTCTAGACCGCAAATGACCATATCATCACGGGCGATATATTCCATTTTGCCTTTATGCTCTCCTATGCCTAAACCATAGGTAGTGACATCAAATATCTGTATGTCTTCATTCATTAAATTTTCTATATTCATTGAGCGCTCCTTTTTTTGATAAATAACATTTTGAAAGCCGATACCATAAGCAGGCATCCTAAAAATATCTCTATAAACAGATCATTGGTTTTTCCTAGCAGCAGCACCCCTAAAAATGCACCAATGATAGAACCTCCGGCCATGAATAATGCAAAATCTTTGTTTTGCATTATTGGATCAAGCCCTAATTTTTTATGATATTTCCAGAGCGACACCAAAAGCGTAGGGATACTGATAAGCAAACTCAAGCTCCCGGCCAGTTTTATATCAATGCCGTAGATCAATACGATGGTTGGTATGATCAGTTCGCCCCCGGCAACGCCCAGCATACTGCTTACAAGACCTATAAAATATCCGCAAATAATACTTAAAATAAAGCTCGTTAGCGGCGAAAATCCAAGATGATAGCCGCTTTCAAGGCAAGAATGGAGTATCAAAATAATACCAAGAAACAATAAAAATACAAAAACTATTTTCTTGAGCAATACCTCATCAACCTTTGAAACCAAATTGGCTCCGATATAAGAGCCGTAAAGTGAACCCAGCAGGATATTTAAAACGATTAAAATATGGGCCCAAACCAAAGAAATATCAACTTCAAAAGCCCTAAAAACCAATGAAAAGGTAACAGTTACCATGGAAATGGCAAGGTTTAAAACGATGGCACTTTTTAAATCAAATTTAAAAACAATATTAAGCAAAGGCAGTCTAAATTCTGCACCCCCTAAACCTATAAGCCCGCCCAAAGCCCCAATCATTGCACCGCTGCTAAAACCATAAAAATTTTTCAAATTAACCTCCTACAGGTAAGCAAGTTTTCTAAGTGCTAAAAATAGGCCAATAGAAACTGCGCCCAGAATGAGCGACAACACTATCGCTTTATCGATCTCTCCGCCAAAAGAGTAGTTGTAGATAGCCAAAGAGATCGTATCGGTTTTGCCTATAATGTTGCCTCCCAGCATCAAAGTGATGCCGACTTCCCCAAGCGATCTTCCAAAGCCCAAAAACACAGAGACCAAAATTACTTTTTTGATGTTGGGCAGCAGGACAAAAATAAGCGTATGAAATTTGCTTTTGCCAAGTGTGTAAGACGCTTCTGCATACCTTTTTGACTGTTCATCTATCGCAGCCTGAACGGGTTTTACCACCAAAGGCAATCCGGCCACAAAAGAGGCTATTAAAACACCCGTCATGCTAAAAATAATCTCTATATCAAATCGGGCAAACAGTTGGCCTATGATTCCGTTTTTGCCAAAGAGCAAGAGCAAAAAAAATCCCAAAGCAATCGGAGGGAAAACGATCGGTATCGTGACTAAAATATCAACAATAGATTTAATAAAAGTTTTGCGCCCGCTTAAATAGTAGGCTATGCCGATCCCTAAAAACAGGTGCAATACAATCGTAGCAACACTTACTTTAAGAGATAAAATTGATGGTTGATAGAGCCATTCCATCGATCAAAGCCCATGTTTGTTTAAAATATTTTTGGCTTCATCCGAAGATAAAAATTCAACCAAAGAATCTGTTTGGGGGCTTTGTCTTCCGCTGAGTACAACACCGATTATTTTAATGGGAGAATAGAGATTTTTATCGATTTCAATCATTTTTCCCACATTTTGTTTTATGCCAAGATAGTCAGTTTTGTTGATAAAGCCAGCATCCAGGTCGCCGCTTATAAGATATGAGCTCACTTGCGGGGCGGCCTGGAATACATTCAATTTGTTTTTGAGTGTATGGTGCAGATTTGCATGGTTTAAAAACTCATCGGCAGCTTTTCCGTATATGGTTTTTTTGGTGTCCGGCAATCCTATTTTTTTGATTGTCTCAAGCGACAGCGCTTCAATGCCGGAGACGTTTTGGTGATGTTTTGAAAAAACAAGTACCAGCGACCCCATGCCAAGTTCAATTTTTTGAGAATAATCTATTTTGAGTTTCTTGATAAAATCTTCATCGCCAACAAATACTGCTATCTTGTCACTATATTTTATCTGTTCGGAAATTTGCTGCATATTGCCGTATATTTGATTGACTTTCATCTGTGTTTTTTGTTCAAAAACAGTTGAAAGCTCACTGATGGCTCTTTTGTATCCAGCCCCGCTTGCTATGTATATTTCGTTTGCCATTAAACCGGCGGATAGGGCAAGAAGTAAAAACAAAGTTCTCATTGTGCTCTCCTAAAACCATATTTTTCTAAAATAGCTTGACCTTTTTCGGAAAGCACAAAGTGTGCAAAATCTTGTGCCAAGGGTTTATTTTTAGCATATTTCGTGATTACAAAAGATTGATGAAGAGGGGTGTAGAGCGATTGGTCTACAAGTTTATATACTCCTTTGGGAGCATTTGTTTCTTTTAATAATGAAAATGCGATAATCCCTATATCTGCAGCGCCGCTATCTACAAAATGAATCGCCTGGGATAAATTCTCACCAAGAACAATTTTGTTTTGAGTAGCTTCAAGCAATGAGGCGTTTTTGAGCACTTCCATGGCTGCTATCCCATAGGGAGCCACTTTCGGATTTGCTATTGAGATTTTTTTTATTTTGTCGGTTGCCGCTGCTTTGATGCCTTCATCGATCAGTTTTTGATCCAATGAATAAAAAGCCAACACGCCTATGGCATATACTCTGGATGGTGTAACGGCGTCACCGTCGGCAACAATTTGTTCGGGATATTTAGAATCTGCAGAGAAGAACATATCGTATTGCATGCCGCTGCTAAATTGCGTATAGGCTTTCCCGGAGGAGCCGGTATGAAATTTAATCTCATCGCCCGGCCTCTCTTTTAAGAATTCATTCTTCAGTTCTTCCATTGCATGTTTGGTTGCAGTTGCTCCAAAAATTTCTATTTGGCCTGCAAAAAGCATTGCAGACCAAAGCATGAATAGGATGATTGTTTTTATTTTCATTGTGTTATTCCTTGTGGTTTGATGGCACAGCAAAGCCATATTTTTTCATCATCGCATCGGCATTTTCTGTTTGCATAAAATCATAAAATTTTTTAGCAAGCGGCAAATTTGAGCCCGTTTTTGTGATGCCGTATCCTTGAATAAGCGGGCTGTGAAGTCTGTCGTCTATAAGATAATAGGTGTGATGATCGCTGTTTGCTATGGCCGGCGCAAGAGCAAGAGAGAGTGCAATGATGCCCACATCCGCTGCGCCGCTTGTTACAAACCCGGTTGCCTGAGAGATATTTTCACCCATGACGAGCTTTGATTGGGCGTCATCATAAATCCCGGCTTTTTGCATCGCTTGTTTTGCTTTTTCGCCGTAAGGCGCATGGACAGGGTTTGCAATGGCTATCTTTTGAACCCAAGAGGCTTTTAGATTTTCAAATCCAAGTTCGGGGGCAAAATTTTTATGCCTGCTCCAAATCACAATTCTGCCAATCGCATAAGGTTTTGGCTTCGTGGCCACATCGCCATTTGCATAGAGCCGCCTTACAAAATCCATATCGGCAGAGAAGAAGAGATGATAGGGTGCACCGTTTTCTATCTGACGCATCCCTTTTCCCGATGAGCCGTAAATGATTTCGATTTGATCTTTTGGGTTTTGTTGTAAAAACAAATCTCTAACACCATCAAGTGCAAATTTCAAATCACTTGCCGCAAATATGGTTATTTTGTCTGCCGGCAGCATAGTGTTTAACAGCATACTAACCAGCAACAATTTTTTAAACATTTCTATCTCCTTTGATTAAAACAGATAATTGATTTCAAATCTTAAGTCTCTATAGGAAGAGTCATGCTTGAGCGAGCCGTCCATGGCAATCGTATCATCTCTGCCCTCAACAAACCCCATGCCTATTTTGGTAGAGAGATTTGGTATGGATTCGTACGTTTTGATGAGATGAATTGTGAATGCATTGCTGTCTGCCTGCACTCCCGGCTTCGTGTCGTCAAAATTCTGTATCGCGTAGCCTGCTCTGACTTTTAGGCCTGAAGCAAGCCCTGTTTCCCCAAAGTCGTATTTGCTGTCTATGGCTATGGTTTTAGTGCCGGCATAGATATTGTACTGCCCCATGAGTCTGGTGTAGCCACTGGTTGGAAATTTTCTCCAAGGAGCGATGAGGTCTCCTTCGTCCCAGACCCGAGTGTAGCCCAAACCGACATCCCACGCCCCCTGCACCAAATCGATTTTTGCACCGAACAAGCCGCCGTCAAGACTGTTTGGATCATCGTATCCGATGGTGTTTGCAGCAAGGTTTGCGCCGCCTATTTTGCCTGCACCTTTGTCCATTTGATGCATGTATCGTATGGAAGGAACGAGATTTATGCCATTTGCAAGATCAAACCTGTAAATACCGTTAACGGTTGCAGAAGCAATGAGCTGGGGTACGGCAGTATAGTTAAACATCAGTTCTAGCTGCGGGGCCGGAGTATATGTGGCTTCGAAGACAGCAAGCCGGTCATCGATGCCTTCTGCTTGAAGCTTGGAGAGTGTTAAGCCTTGGTGCATGGCGCTGTCGTCATTCTCGTCCCAGTTTGCGCCGGGTACCGTCGGATCGTCTCCGTAAGCAAGAAGATGATGGAAGGATTCGTGATCTCTGAGCTTTTGTCGCGTAAGATAGGCTGCTTTGACGGATAGGAAAGGAATATCCCGCGAGTGCAGCGCGATGCCTTCAAAGGTATTGGGTATCATTTTAGTATCGTTACTTGCCGTTAAAAAACTTTCAAAGATCTGGCGGCCCGCCTTAATGGAGAGCTGCCCGCTTTTGTATTCCAGATAGGATTGGGCAAATGTTGCCAAATCAAACCTTCCGCCATGAAGCACTTCGTAA
>JAUPLS010000140.1 GCA_030836805.1 Campylobacterota bacterium
ACATAATATCAAGTAAAATTTCTTCCAAAATAGACCGCAAACCTCTTGCGCCAGTTTTTCTGTCTATGGCTTTTTGTGCAATGAGCGATAGTGACTCTGTTTCAAAATTGAGCTCTACGCCATCAATTTCAAAAAGTTTTTGGTATTGCCTAATGAGTGAATTTTTCGGTTCAACCAAAATGCGCACCATCTCCTCTTTTGTGATAGCTCCAAGTGTAGCAATTACGTGAAGACGGCCGATAAGTTCAGGAATAAGCCCAAAAGAAACAAGATCATCAGACTCAACCAGATAAAGCAAGTTTTCCTCTTCTTTTTTGCTGCGTTTTTCTTGTCCGAAACCAAGCGTATTGCTTCCGAGCCTTCTTTTGATGATATCGTTTAATCCGTCAAATGCACCGCCGCAAATAAAGAGAATATTGGAAGTATCTATCTGAATAAAATCTTGGTTTGGATGTTTTCTGCCGCCTTTTGGAGGAATGTTGACGACAGAGCCCTCAATCAGTTTAAGAAGTGCTTGCTGTACTCCTTCGCCGGAAACATCGCGTGTAATCGATCTGTTTTCGCCCATTCTGGCGATTTTATCGATTTCATCTATAAAAACAATCCCTCGTTCTGCGTGTTCTATGTCTCCATCGGCCGCCATGAAGAGTTTGGTAAGAATGTTCTCGACATCCTCACCGACATATCCGGCTTCAGTAAGGTTGGTTGCATCCGCAATGGCGATAGGTACATTAAGAAATTTTGCAATCGTTTGTGCCAAGAGCGTTTTTCCGGATCCCGTAGGGCCAATGAGCAGTACATTTGACTTGGAAATCTGGGTATCATCAGTAAGTGTGTCTTTGAAGATACGCTTATAATGGTTATAGACGGCTACGGCAAGTGTTTTTTTTGCATTCTCCTGTCCTATGACGTAGTCATTGAGCAGGGCATTGATTTCTTTGGGGGTATAAAGCGTTTGGGTTTCCCAATCGATCTGACACTCTTCTTGCTCTTCTTCGCCAAAGAGGATTTTGTATGCAGATATGACACAGTTGGAACAAATATAGGCACTTTCACCGGCAATAAGGGGATTTTCTTCGCTCTCGGTGCTATGGCAAAAGCTACATTTTTTCATCGACATTTTCTTTCCTTTTTTCTTTGCGTGTAAAAGGAATACCCCGCTTGGAGGTAATAATAAATTTACACATATTTTTTACTTGTTCGCAATCACTCTCTTCAAGCAGTTTCTGCGCGATCTCTTGCAGAGGATTTCCCTGCTCAAAAAGTTCGCGATAGGCAAGTTTGAGTGCATCTATATCTTCTCGTTGGAGTTTTCTTCTCAGCCCGGTGAGATTTAAACCCCGCAATCCTGCACGATTTCCTTCAGCCAAACAAAAGGGGGGAATATCTTGCGCCAAAGCACTCGCGCCGCCTATCATGGCATAATCCCCTATATGCACAAACTGATGAACAGGAGTGAGGCCGCCGATAACAACATGGTTGCCCAGCTCTACATGGCCTGCAAGGGTAGCCCCATTCGCCAGGATGCAGTGGTCTCCTATGATTACGTCATGACCCAAATGAACATATCCCATGAGAAGATTGTTGTTTCCCACTTTTGTCACAGAACCTCCGCCTTTTGTTCCGGGATTAATGAGGGTGAATTCTCTGATAATGTTGTTGTCGCCGATCACAAGCTGTACTTTTTCTCCGGCATATTTAAGGTCTTGAGGAATGGTTCCTATGGCAGCATGAGAAAAAATACGGTTATTCTTGCCAATGGTTGTGTCACCCTCGATAACAGTATGGGATCCCACAGAGGTACCATCCCCTATAGATACTCCGGCTCCGATACAGGCAAACGGACCGATTGTAACCTCTTTTCCTATTTTGGCACCGTCTTGGATAATGGCACTTGGATGAATAGACATGGCTAACCTTGGTTTATGTGACTATTTGTCAACGATCATAGCTTTAAGCTCAGCCTGTGCGACGATCTTGTCATCTACATAAGCCAGTGCATCAAGCTGCCAAACTGCACCCTTGTGTTTGATCACTTTGATTTTATAAACAAGTTGATCACCGGGCGTCACGGGCGAACGAAATTTTGCTTTATCGATACTCATAAAATAAACTACTTTATTTTCAATCTCTTCTTGGCTGCTTGTATCCATACTTTTAAATGCCAATACACCGCCTGTTTGCGCCATACCTTCTATGATCATTACACCGGGATAGATAGGGTGGTCTGGAAAATGTCCCTGAAATACAGGTTCGGAGATAGAAATATTCTTATATCCTTCGATATATTCTCCTTCTTTCAATGAAGTAATTCTGTCAACCAGCAAAAACGGATATCTATGAGGCAAGATCTTTTGAATATCAACTACATTATATAGCAAATGAAACCTTTTGTGTAAAATTTAAAATAATTCTATCCAATATTTGCTAAAAATCTTATAAGGACACCAATGTTCGCAAGCTCTATGTTATGAGATTTTCTTTGACATCGCTATAGGTTTTGCTTTCGCATAAAATTTCAATTTTGTTGGTGGGTATTTCATCTACGACAAGGATAAGCCCCAAATCAAAAGGGGTGTGTGTGATGTGACTTCTGAGTTTTACCTCTTCTTCAAAAGACGGAGGGTTGTAGATAAGCTCTTTAACGGTAGAGTAGCGCGCAGATGCCAGATTATTATAAGTTTCAAGGGTAATAAAACGTACTTCATCACGGTTCATATGGTGTATATTGTCAATAGCGTATTCTATTTTCCCTCGGGTGAATTGGCCCTTAAGGGTAGAATAGGGTAAAAAATGTGCAGGGAGAATTTCTTTACGTACGCGCAACAGGCCGCTGAACAGCCTCCAGTTCAAAAAACGCTCTTTGATAATCCTATAGGGTATTTTTTCTTCTTCAAGTTCCCATCTTTTTTCATAGAGCGCAATGCGTGCCTCTATGGATTCTGGTTGTATTTGATTTGAAATCGGCGAAAAAAGTTCATCGGCAAGTTTGTTTTGTTGATCTCTTTGCATGGTTAACCCATAGATGCATCCACAGTAATCCTGACGATAGAGGGCATCCTCTTTTGCGATGATGTTTTGTTCCTGTGTCCCCGAAGCTTTGCGATAATCCGGCGCTACAAAAGTGATGCCTTCGCGCTGAGCCAAAGCATCTCCGGCTTGTTTAAGCTGTTTAAGCGATTTTTTGGGGCTGGTAAGAAGTGTAGAGGTAAAGGTTTTTTCTCCAAGTTGTTTGGCTTTTTGTGCAGAGACATCAAAGCGCTTATCAAAACAGACAGAGCAGCGTGCACCTTTTTCTGGCTCATGCTCCAGTCCACTGACCGCCATGAGCCAATTCTCGGTATCATAAGGACCCTCTATCAGTTCGATACCCAGTATTTTGCAGCTACGTTTTACATCCAAAAGTCTTAGGCGGTATTCGCTGTAAGGGTGAATGTTCGGATCATAAAAAAAGCCTACAAGTTTTTCTTGAGGATATTCTGTTTGAAGTTTTTGTAAAAAGAAGTGGCTGTCTACCGCACAGCAGATATGTACTAACATCGTCGTTCTTTGCAAGGACGAAATGAAGAGTGAAGGGTGAAGAATAAAGAGTTCATTGATTTACTCCATAATGATTTGCGCTACATTTTTGCTGCTGCCGTGAGAGAGGTAAGCTCTAAGATTTTGTGCTTTTTGCGCGAAGATTTTTCGGTCGGTATTGTAATATTCTTTAAGCAGATTGTCAATTGTGACATTTTCCTGAAGCAATTCTTTATGAAGAGCGGTATTGTTGCAATGGCTAAGAATGATGTTTGCAAGCCCCACCTGTTTGATGCCAAGCAGTTTTGTGCCTATGAAAAAATCTATTTTTTTGGCGATGAATGCCAGGGTAAAAGGGGTGCCAATAAGAGCGGCTTCGAGTGTCGCGGTGCCTGAGCAGATAAAGGCAAATTCTGCGCGCTTAAGTGCTTCATGTGTATTGCGTACGATTTCAAACTCTTGGCTGCCTGTGTAAAGTTTGGCAATTTTCTGCTTGCTGAAGTGCGGAGGAATGACCAGCAGAGGATGGATATTATTGCCCAATTTGCGTCTAAGTTCCAAAAAAATAGGCATCAGGCGACTTATCTCGCTTCCGCGGCTTCCCGGAAGGAAGGCGATGCAGCCTTTGGCTTCATCGGGATTTCTTTCTGTTTTGATCTCATCAAGCAAAGGATGTCCTACGTACTGCGCTTTGCCTTTAGTGTAGCAGTCGATCTCGAAAGGCAAGATGCCCAGCAGCTTATCGCAGTAAGCTTCGAGTTTTCTAACCCGTTTGGGACGGCTTGCCCAGACTTGAGGGAGGATGTAGTAGATAATTTCTTTGTGGGGATAAGTTTCTTTGAGTTTTTTGGCTAAAGGCAGGTTGAAGCCTGAGGAGTCCATCAAAAGGACTTTGTCTGCTTTTGAGGCTAGCTCTACCATCTCATCGGCAACTTTAAAGAACCAGTGCAGTTTTTTTAAAGCATCAACGACCCCCATGATCGCCATTTCGCTGATGTCATAAAGCGGAGTTCCCTGCTTGATGCTCTTGTCAAAAATTCCCATCAGTTTTACATCATGATGCATATGTTTAAGCACCTCTTTGAGATGAAGATTTGACGAGGGCTCAAGGGCTGAGACTAAAAGTTTCATTTGATAGATTCCTTTTTGAGCAGGCATAAAAAAGTCTGTTTGGCAGTGGATTTACGCAACGTGCCGTTCCTGAAAAAATAATTTTTGTTTCATGCTGTTAGCCACCCGGCTATCAAAAATGCTGCACCGGCCAATGCCCCGCCTATTAGAGCGTATGGCAATTGAGTGCGCACGTGAGAGATGTGATCACACTCTGCTGCTATAGAGGAGATGATCGTTGTGTCGGAAATGGGTGAAGCGTGATCTCCGAAGATTCCGCCTGAGATAACCGCTGCGATAACAAGGGGAATGTCAAGATGCAGTGCTGCACCCAATGAAAGTGCAATGGGCATCATGATCGAAAAAGTTCCCCAGCTTGTTCCTGTAGAAAACGAGGTGATGCCGGCTACAAGAAAGATAAGCAGGGGAACGATTACGGGAGAGATGTTGCCTTGGAGCAGATGAGCCAGATATTGTGCCGTACCTAAATCTCCAATGACCTTACCGATCAAAAGTGCAAAGAGCAGTATGATTGCTACAGGCATCATCTCTCCCATCCCTTGATAAAACCCTGCAAAATAGCTTTTATGAGTGAGTGTTTTAGTGGGAATATAGTAAAGATAGATGAAGAGCAAGGTGAGAACAACGGCATAATACACAGAGGTGGAACCGCTGCCCTTAAGGATGTCGCCCTTGCCTGTAAAATACAGTGACAACGGCACCATCAGAACCATGAAGAGGATGGGCAAAAGCATTTTGCAGAGGGAGGCTTTGGCTTGGCCTTTTGTGGTATGGGGAATGTAAGGCTGAGGAGTGGACAGTCTCATGGGGCCGATATTGATATTGAAAAATATTACAGCCAATACAATCAATAGTGTAAAAATGGAATAAAAATTGTAAGGAATCGAAGCAATCAGTAAAGATATCCCATCTCCGGAAATTACATGCGCATCTATTGCTGTGACGATAAGCCCTAAAAGAAGTGCCCCCCATGCATTGAGCGGGATGAGTGAACACACAGGCGCAGAGGTTGAATCGCAAATGTAGGCAAGCTTTTCCCGGCTGACCCCGTTTTTGTCACATAGCGGTTTGGCAACCGTACCGGCGA
>JAUPLS010000141.1 GCA_030836805.1 Campylobacterota bacterium
CGACATTTTTATCTTTCACTTCAATCTTTTTTTCTCTTGGCTCATTAAAAATTTTTCTTTGAATATCTACCAAAAATTCCATCGCCAAATGTGCATTTTTTGCATCTTCTCCGGTTAAACCAGGTTTTTTACCTTTTGTCGCGCCCACGCCAATAAATACAGCATCAAAATTTTCTGTGAGCTCTTCAAAACTTCTATCTTTGCCGATTTCTACATTTTGGTGAAATACTGCTCCTGCTTCTTTAAGCAGTTTTACTCTGCGGTTGACCACATTTTTATCAAGCTTAAATCCCGGAATTCCATAAGTCAGCAGCCCGCCTGCCCTTGCCTGTTTATCAAAAATCTCTACATCTACTCCCTCTCTAAGCAAAAAGGTAGCAGCAGAAAGTCCTGCGGGCCCTGCACCGACGATAGCCACTCTTTTGCCTGTTTTCTCGCTGGCAAAAGTTGGCCTAAGCCCTTTTTTAAACCCTTCTTCGCTGATAAATGTTTCTATGGAACCTATGGTAATGGCGCCATGCCCATCATTAAGCGTACAAGCGCCTTCGCAAAGCCTATCATGAGGACAGATGCGCCCCATCACTTCAGGAAATGGAGAACTTTCGTTTGAAAGCCTAAAAGCAAACTCCAAATCATTACTAGCCGTTGCTTTGAGCCATTGGGGGATAAAATTGTGAAGAGGACATCCGTTGTGACAATACGGATCTCCGCACTGGATACATCTGTCAGCCTGCTCAGAACCTTTTTCTGGTTTGAAAATTTCATAAATTTCATCGAAATCTTTTATCCTCTCAACAACGTCTCTTTTTTTGGCTTCTATTCTTTCCAAATCATAAAATCGTAACATCTTATTCTCCTTCCTCAATCTTCAAGGGGCCCTTCATGTCTTTCGGCCTTACCAGCCAAAAATTTCGTATCTCTACTCTAAAGTTATCTAATATCTTTTTTGCCTTCTGGCTTTTTGTCTCTTTATAATAATCTTTGAGCAGCTTCTTAAGATAATATCTTTCAATATCCGTATCTTCTGTATCTATACGTCTTGGCTCTACGAGTTCTTGATTGATGTTTTCCGCAAACTCATGTTCCACATCATACACAAAAGCCACGCCGCCTGTCATACCCGCACCGAAATTCACACCTGTTTTACCCAAAATAACTACAGCGCCGCCCGTCATATATTCACAAGGATGATCTCCTGTTCCCTCTACGATAGCAATCGCTCCGGAGTTACGCACACCAAAACGCTCGCCCACTTGGCCGCTGATATAAAGTTTACCGCCGGTTGCACCATACAAACATGTATTTCCGCCCAAAGCAAAATCTGAATTTTTCTTCTGGGCAGTAATAATGATACGCCCGCCGCTCATTCCTTTGCCGATATAGTCATTCCCCGCACCGCTGATATGGATACTCACACCGTGAATCAGAAAGGCGCCTAGCGATTGGCCTGCTATACCTGTCAGTCTAAGATCAATGGTGCCGTCAGGAAGCCCTTTGTCTCCATAGTACTTTGCAATTTCTCCGGAAATTCGTGTACCAAAACTTCTATTGAGATTGGTGATCTCTTTTTCCAGCACAATAGAAGTATCCGGATTTTTAATCGTCGGCATCAATTCGGCCAAAATTTCCTTTTCATATTCATTGCTGTCATATGGCTCATTGGACTCAACTTGATGTGTATTCACACCGTCAAGTTTGTAGAGTAAATTTTCAAAAGAGAATTTTTTTGCAAATTCATCATCAATGACCTGCAACAAATCATTTCTGCCGACAATCTCTTCAATTGAACTATAACCCAATTTCGCAAGAATTTCCCTAACGTCTTCAGCAAGCAATGTAAAATAGTTGATGACACGTTCCACAGAACCTTTGTAAAACGTTCTTAGTTTTTCATCTTGCGTCGCAATGCCCACCGAACATTTATTGAGATGGCAGATACGAAGAAGCTTGCATCCGATAACCGTAAGGATACCTGTACCGAACGCATAGCTTTCAGCTCCAAAAATGGCCGCCTTAATAACATCCAATCCTGTCTTGAGGCCACCGTCTGTTTCCAATAGAACCTGGCCCCTAAGATTGTTGGCTTTGAGTGCATTGTGTGCCTCTATGAGCCCGAGCTCCCAAGGGTTTCCCGCAAACTTAATGGATCCGATAGGTGCTGCGCCCGTACCGCCATCTGCACCGGAGATAATAATCTTGTCTGCATAGGCTTTTGCAACTCCCGCAGCGATCGTTCCTACCCCTGCAGTCGATACAAGTTTTACGGCAATCTTTGCCTCCGGATTGATCTGTTTGAGGTCGAAAATAAGCTGTGCCAAATCCTCGATAGAATAGATATCATGGTGCGGAGGCGGGGAGATCAGGGTTACTCCCGGCACAGTATGTCTGAGTCTTGCGATCAGAGGACTTACTTTGTGTCCCGGGAGCTGACCCCCCTCTCCCGGTTTTGCCCCTTGAGCCACTTTGATTTGAAGCTCTTTGGCCGAACGCAGATACTCAGGCGTAACTCCGAAACGCCCTGAAGCAACTTGCTTGATCGCGGAATTTTTGATGGTGCCAAAACGTCCCGCATCTTCTCCGCCCTCACCTGAATTGCTTTGTCCGCCAATAGTATTCATTGCTTCTGCGAGACATTCATGTGCCTCGGGAGAAATGGATCCCAAACTCATCGCGGCGGTAGAAAAACGCTTAAAGATCTCACTTGGTGATTCCACTTCCTCTATATTGATAGATTTTCTATCGCTCTTAAGCTCAAAAAAGTCACGGATGAACTTTTTATCTCTTTGGTTCACAAGTGATTTAAGATGTTCAAAATCTTCTTTTTTTCCTGTTTCCGAAAGCGTATGAATCGCATGCACCACAGCAGGCGCGTAGTCATGATATTCTCCCCCTTCAAGATATTTATAGTATCCTCCGATATTGAGAGGGAAAATGCGATGGGTAGTCTCTATATCGTAGGCTTGTTTGTGTGCTTTAGCAATACGTTCTTCAATATCTTCATACCCCAGTCCGGACAATAAACATGTTGCACCGGAAAAACACTCAGAGGCAACCTCTTCGCTTAATCCTATAATATCAAAAAGTTTCGAGTTTCTATAGCTTGAAATCGTGGCAATACCCATTTTGGACATAATCTTAAGCAGTCCGGCATTGATAGATTTGCGTACTTTTTTGAGTATCGGTGCAAGATCAACATTTTCATCTTTTCTGCGCTCTACCATAGCTACTGTTTGGTACAACATGTAAGGGTAGATTGCCGCGACGCCGAAGGCAAGCATCGATGCAGCCATATGAGAATCATAAGCCTCTCCTGTAACCGCGACCATGCTTGCAAGGTGACGGACTCCCGCCTCAAGAAAAACCTGATTGAGACGCCCCACAACCATAAGCATCGGCATTACTTTGGTTTGTGCGCTTAACGCCCTGTCGTCTAGGATAACGGTTCGGATACCTTCATTCTTCACGTCGGAGACAATCCTCTCCGCCAATGAAGCCAAAGAGGACCTCAAATCACTCTCAAATGCAGTAGAATACACCTTCGCTTTATAAATTTTGTCGTATTTTGGGTTTTTTTCATCGCCAAATTCCTGAAGAAGATTTAGCTTCTCAAGAGATAAAATCGGGGAAATAGATTTAAGTCGTTTGGCATGCTCAGCATCGTCAGCCAGTATATTCCTCACCTCACCAAAACCGGTATTAAGACTCATCACCAATTTTTCACGGATCGGGTCTATCGGCGGATTGGTTACCTGTGCAAATTTCTGTTTAAAAAAGTCCGAAAAATTTCTTTGTTTATCAGAAAAGGCCGCCAACGGTGTGTCATCACCCATGGCAGCAGTAGCTTCTTTTCCTTCTTTTACCATCGATTCAAAGACCTGCTCAATCACTTCAAGCGTGATATTAAAGAAGCGCTGCTTTGCCTCCATGGTAGTTTTCTCAGGAATATCTACCGTAGAGAAAGGATCGCTCATCTGCTCCTGGAGATAAATCATGTTTTCATTAAGCCATTTGTCATAAGGATCTATATTTTTGAGATATTTGTTGATATCTTCATTTTTAAGCACTTTCCCGTACTTTAGGTCCACACCCATCATTTCGCCCGATTGAAGTCTTCCTCGTTCTACTATCTCATCTTCTGGGGTTTGAAGCACGCCGTATTCAGAGGCGATCAAAAGCCTATTGTCTGTAGTGATGATGTATTTGGACGGCCTAAGCCCATTTCTGTCAAGCACGCAGCCGATATAGCGGCCATCCGTCATACTCACTGCAGCAGGCCCGTCCCATGGTTCAAAACAGGTACTTGCATATTCATAAAAAGCTCTCAATTTTGCATCCATATGTGGAGAGTTTTGCCATGGCGCAGGCAAAAGAGAACGCGCTGCCTTAAAGAAGTCCATACCATTGATACGCAAAAATTCAAAGAAGTTATCCAGGCTTGCAGAGTCGCTCATCTGTGACTGTATGATGGGTAAAAGCCTCTTAAGCTCGTCGCTGGAGAACACGGTACTTTCAAGTGTACTGCTTTTTGCAGCCACATTAAATCTGTTGGCAGTCACAGAGTTGATTTCACCATTATGTGCGATCATTCTAAAGGGTTGTGCAAGCCTCCATTCAGGAAGTGTATTGGTAGAAAATCGCTGATGAAAGAGACAAAATGAGATTTTAAACGCTTTATCATTCAAATCTTTATAGAAATGTTTGATATGTGTAGGCATCACGAGGCCCTTGTACGAAATAACCGAAGTTGAAAAAGAAGGAATATAGAAATCTCTATCGTTTGACAGCCTTGCTTCTATCTCTTTGCGGGAAAGATATACAAGCGCATCAAATCTTCTTGCCCCTATCAAAGAATACGGGGAAACAAAAACCTGTTTAATATCAGGAAGTTTAGCAAGTGCCTGCTCTCCCAAGGCTCCTTTATCTATCGGTACCGTACGGTTATAAATTACTTTAAGATCATTGTTTTTGCACACTTCTTTAATGACGTCAAAATCTTTTTCATTCTTTGAAAAAATCATACCCACTGCATACATATCAGGAAGAGTAATTCTCTCCTTTTTTGCTTCTTTTGCAAAAAATTCTTTTGGAATCGAAAGCAAAAGCCCGGAACCGTCTCCTGTCTTTCCATCCGCGGCCACCGCCCCTCTATGCATCATACGAGACAATGCAGTCACGCCATCTTCTACATTTTTGTGTGTAGGAATATTATCTATGGAAGCGAGCAATCCAAATCCGCAATTATCCTTAAATGAGGTAAATAAGTCTCTCATAAGCCAACCTTTAGTTTAGTTTCGCTAGGGTTTTTGAAAATGCCCTATAAGTGGGGTCGATTATACAAAATATACAATTAAAGTTTAATTATTGGAAATATATTTAAATTTTATTTAGTATTTTTCTTGTGTTGTTTAATTTTATTTTGACTATAATGCATCAATAAAATAAACGGCCCACAGTATGATAAATCAACATCAACAATGGTATTAAAAAATAAAATTCTTCATCCACAATGAAAAAGGGAAACACATCAAAGGATTTGTACTTGGTCTTCGAAAAGTCAAAAATGAAGATTCTATTGCTATTATACTCACAAACAAAGAGATAAAAACCTATTATCGTTTTTTTGGCGCAAGACACTCTATTTTACAGTTGGGCAATTTGGTTGATTTTGAAATAGAAGGAGAAGGGAGTCATTTTCTTCCGCGTTTAAGAAATCTCTCGCAAATCAATTTTCCTTGGCTCTTTGACAAAAACAGACTTTTGCTTTGGCACAACTTCATCAAATGTTTTGAGCCTCACCTTAAAGAAGCCCAAGAGATAGAATCTTTTTATTACGAGTTACTTCTTAATGCGGCCAAAAAATGGCATAAGCAGAGCCCTAAACGTATTGTGTGCGAAAGTTATTTGGCTTTATTGACACACGAAGGAAGATTGCACGATGAAGAGATTTGCTATATCTGCGAGCATCCTATAGCGGAGCAAACAGCACTTATGCGTGCTTTTATTCCGGCACATCCCGAATGTCTTTACAGCGCCTTTTTACCCAAAGAAAAAATACGCACTTTTTTTAAAACTAAAAAAACCATACATTTGGAAGACAATGAAGTGGCATATCTTTATGATATTGTCATGAAAGGATTTTAGCCCATTGGTTGGGCTCCAAAGTAAGCTACAATCCTTTATTAAAAATATTTACTGTTTTTTGTATGCGAGATAGAGATTTTCTATTTTTGTTCGTGCCCATGGGGTTTTACGAAAGAATTTTAAGCAAGAGTTGATGCTTGGATTATTTTTAAGGCAGTTAATATTTAGTTTTTGGCCCAAGCCGTCCCAGCCATATGCACCTTGCAGTTCAGTGATGATCTTTTCTAATGTAATGCCGTGGAGCGGATTGTTTGGCTGTTCTTGTATCACAACTTCCTCTTTTTTGTTTTTATTCAAAGTAATCTTTTGTGTTAAGAATCACTTTGAATTTTAAGGGTTTATGCTTTTTTAAGAAATTTGGAAAGCAAAAAGATTTTTGTACCGTTAACACGGCCTTCTATCATTGTGTTGTCATCACAAAGATGGATATTTTTCACCGTTGTACCTTGTTTTGCTGTAAAACCAGCGCCTTTTACAGGCAAATCTTTTATAATGGTTACCGTATCGCCCTCTTCCAAAATCGTTCCATTGCTGTCTCTTGTAGGTTCGCTACTGGATACTTCATTCATGCCAGCCTGTGCCCACTCCAGCACTTCAGGTTCAAGATAAAGCATATCAAGCTGATCTTGTGCACCCAACTTTGTAAGCAGCCTGTAGGCTACTACCTGCACGGCAGGCTCCGCACTCCACATACTGTCTGATAAACAATGCCAATGGTTTGCATTCTGTGTCGGATCTTCGATAGAA
>JAUPLS010000142.1 GCA_030836805.1 Campylobacterota bacterium
AGGCTCCCTTGAAAAACGCTACACACTCCTGCATCATCTCTTCTAATTTTGCTTCATCTCTGCCTTCAAGCAAAAGTCGAATTTTATTCTCTGTGCCGGAGTATCTAAAAAGATGCCGCATGCCGGCATCTTCCACTTTTTGTTTTAATTCATCCAACCCCTTGATGCTTTTAAATGGCCTTTTTTCATCTACCAAAAGATTGACAAGTTGCTGCGGATACGAATCATAGGGATTGAAAGCTTCGCTTGCCTGCTTTCCGGTTTTTACCAGATAGGCCAATGCCTGCAGCGCACTGGAAATTCCATCTCCTGTTTTTGCGTAGTCCAAGAAAATGATATGTCCACTTTGCTCTCCGCCAAAATTAATACCCTTTTCCTGCATCAATTCAACCACATGCTTATCCCCTACATTACTCCGAAAAAGCGTTAAATTATGTGAAGAGAGATATTCATCCAGTCCTTGGTTACTCATCACGGTCGCTACCACTCCCCCGCCCCTGAGCTTTCCTTCAGACTTCAGATGAATCGCAAGCACGGCGATAAGTTTATCCCCATCTATAATCTCTCCTTTTTCATCTACCATCACAAGCCTATCCGCATCCCCGTCAAGCGCAATGCCGATATCTGCGCGATATTCCACAACAGCTTTGGCCAAAAGTTCGGGATGCATAGCCCCGCACCCCTCGTTAATGTTAAATCCGTTTGGCTTATCACCGATTACGATAACATCCGCTCCAAGTTCCTGAAGAATAGTCGGCCCCACAATATATCCTGCGCCATTGGCACAGTCGATAACTATGCGCTTACCTGCTAGTGTCATAGAAGTCGGAAATGAATTTTTAATATGAACAATGTAGCGGCCAATGACATCATCAATCCTTTTGGATTTCCCAATCTCTTTACCGGTTGCCTGTGCCCTCAAAATCGCATCATCATCTTCATAAATCGCTTCTATCTGCTCCTCTTTGTCTCTATTGAGTTTATTGCCGTGAGCATCAAAAAACTTAATTCCATTATCATAGTAAGGATTGTGGCTCGCAGAAATCATAATGCCTGCATCACAACGCATATTTTCAGTCAAAAAAGCAATAGCAGGCGTGGGCATAGGCCCTATCTGTATTACATCAAATCCCACAGCTGTCAAACCCGAAACGATTGCATTTTCTATCATGTATCCACTGCGTCTTGTGTCTTTCCCCACCAAGATTTTATTTGTTTTCGCCGATGCTTTAAAATAAATCCCTGTCGCCATTGCTAAACGCATTGCACTTACCGCACTTATCTTTTTGCCTGCCTTGCCGCGTACGCCGTCCGTTCCAAAAAGTGTCACTATAATATCCTTAAATAAATTAGCTTAATTTTATCGCAAAAATGATTAATTTATCTCTCTACGACAAATCACTATTTACTATAATTAATAAATCTTTAATATTTATTTTGCTATCATTCGCGCACTAATTTCACTCGCAAGGCTAGACAGAATGTTTAGTTCTTATTCGAGATATTTCAAAGGAACATACTATGGCACATCATAAGTCAGCAAAAAAACGTATTTTGCAAACTGCTGTAAAAACTGAAAGAAACAGATATTACAGAACCAGACTCAAAAACATTACAAAAGCTGTACACGAGGCAGTGGCGGCGGCAGACAAAACTGCGGCGGCTGAAGCATTTAAAATAGCAAACAAACAAATTCATTCATTTGTAAGCAAGGGTTTTCTTAAAAAACAAACTGCTTCAAGAAAAGTAAGTCGTCTTCACCAAATGGTAAACGCTATCGAAGCTGCTTAAGCAGTTTTGATACCCTCTCAAACTAAACTAATATAAAGAACACCCATGTTCAAAGACAAACTTCTACCTTTTATAAATAGACATAATGAAATCAGCAAACTTTTGAGTTCTCCGGATATTGCAAGTGATATTTCAAGAATGACCGAACTAAGCAAAGAACAATCTGGCCTCAGTGAACTTGTAGAAAAAGCCAAACTCTACATCCAGACAGCCGATGCCATAGAAGAGAACAAAGAACTTTTGGGAGATCCGGAATTGGGAGAATTGGCAAAAGAAGAATTAAGCCAACTCGAACCAATGCTTCCTGCTTTAGAAAACGAAATTAAAATTCTTATGATCCCCAAAGATAAAAATGATGATAAAAATATTTTTTTAGAATTAAGGGCAGGAGCAGGCGGGGACGAAAGTGCTCTTTTTGTTGCCGATGTATTCAAAATGTACACTCGCTACGCAGAACAGGCAGGCTGGAAAGTTGAGATTGTAAGCACCAGCGAGGGTACAGCAGGGGGCTACAAAGAGCTCATTGCGCAGATCAAAGGCAAAGGAGTCTACTCCCAGCTTAAATATGAGGCTGGAACACACCGCGTCCAAAGGGTACCTGATACCGAAACACAAGGACGCGTCCACACTTCAGCCATCACTGTTGCCGTGATACCGGAGGTGGATGACGTTGAGGTAGACATCAAGCCCAATGAAATCAAAATGGATGTCTATCGCTCAAGCGGATGCGGAGGACAATCGGTAAACACAACCGACTCTGCTGTTCGTTTGACCCATATTCCTACAGGAATCGTTGTTGCCATTCAAGATGAAAAATCACAACACAAAAACCGAGACAAGGCGATGAAAGTTCTCAAAGCTAGAGTATATGAAGCCCAAATGCAAAAACAACTTGCAGAAACTTCAAGCCAAAGAAAATTACAAGTTGGCTCAGGTGACAGATCCGAAAAAATACGCACCTACAATTATCCCCAAAACAGATTGACAGATCACCGCATAGGGCTTACCCTTTATGCTCTTGATGATATTATGGATAACGGTAACCTTAAACTTATTATAGATCCGCTCATTGCTCATGCCCAAACTGAAGCGATTCAAGAAGCAGGACTCTAAATCTTCTTTCCCTGCTCTTTCAATTCTTATAAAAATAATACTTTGGAGAATTTATGCCATGTTTTAGTCCCATTCAAAACAACAACAATATAAAAGAGGTTATCAGATCTGCCTTTGATATGGATCTGTCTGTTGCTGGTTCCTGGGGCTATACGCTTGAAGAGCCAACGATTATAGAAAATACCGGGTGTGTCCCCATAGAAGAACTTGAATATACTATCGCATCCATGCGAACCTATATAGAAATGAATATGACCCTACCCAAAGAAGAGCGCTACGGAAGCATCAATCTAACCGAAATACAACGAAAAGAGATTAAAAAAAACAATCAAGTCTATCATCAGGTTACCTATATAATCAGTGCCATAAAAGAAGAAGTATATACATCGTTTATCAATGAATACAAGGAGTGCTTCGGCAAAGAAGGCTTTGACCTTGCTTCCCACTTCAAAAAAAGGAAAGAAGCCACCATCGCAAGGGAAACAAAATATTATTTTGAGATAATCAAAATTCTTTAATCGTCACCCTCAAAATCCAATCCGTTCTCAAATGATTCAAAATCTATTTCTTTATAATTGCCGCTGCTTACATAATCTAGCACTCTTGAAAGCTGGTCTGCCCTTCTGTATCCAATAACACCATAAATAATATTATTGTTTTCATCCAAAAAAGCTATGGAGGGGTAGAGTCCGGTTTGTAGAAATTTTGCAAAAGCGTGCTTAGTTCCATTAAAATCGTGATATAGTACAGCACCTTGGGTATCAATATTGACCCGAACTGACATAAAATCTTTTTTTAATTTTGATTTTATATCGACGCTGCCCAAACTTTCTTCGATCATTCGTTCACAATAGCCACACCCTTCCTTCTGAAAAAAAAGAAAAATATACTTATGTTCTTTTTTTGCTTCCGAAGAAAGCTGATTTAAGTTGATGCACTCAGACAAATTTGCGGCCGGCGCAATAACAGATAAGAAAAAGAGTGCAAAAAGTATCCGCACACAATCCACCATCTCTTTGCCCTTCATCATCAAAAATATCCTATAGGCTCCAAAATCAAGCCCATACAATATTTTTCATTTTACCCCTCCCAGAGAGGGAAGGCAAAAGCAAAAATTATTTAATCTCTTTGCTGTCTGTTTCGGTTTTACCCTTAAGGTCAACCCAGGTTACTTCAAGTTTATCTCCGGCTTTTGCTGCGGATGCTTTAAATTTAAATTGGAAAAGCGGATCTTTTGATAAAAATTGGCTTGTTGAGGCATCATAGACTACTTTATCGTTTACTTTAGCGTTGATATGTGTGATAAAGTTTGCCTCTGCTCCTTTCTTTTTAGCCTGATCGTATGTCAACATATCATGTTTCGCCATGACTTTTACCTGAACTACATCGCCTTTTATTTTTGCTTTTATTCTCATTTGTATTCCTTTATTTTCTAGTCTATTTATCCGCAGAAGAAGGGATTAGCCTTCACATCCGCCAAGCGCAACTTCTAATGTTTGTTTTCCTACATACAGTTTTCCATCTATACCTTCGACTACAGCCGTGATAGTTCCTGATTGTTTCATTTTAATTTTAAGGCCAAAATCAATAATACTATATTCATTCAATTCAAAAGTAGCCACTGCACTTTCCGGGTTAGCATCCTGGAAGATAGTGACTGTTTTTGCCGGAATATTTGATTGTACTGTTACAGGAACTGCTCCTCCATTGCTTGCCACTTTTGGTGCTTTCACCTTCACGTCTTTTTCAATAAGCTCCGCTGAACCATAAAGTGCTTTTATTGCGTCTTCCACAGTTTTTGCAGTCCAAGCATCCGGTTTTGTTGCCCTAAAGTCGGTAGCACTAAGCAACACCGGCAATGCAGCAAAAGCAGCTACGCTCAATCCTAAAAATTTTCTTCTTTCCATTGTTATTCCTTTTTAGTTTTATAATCCGTTTACAATAAAAGGTTGATCCGGCATTGCAAATCAATGCCGTCATATAACCATTCTAAAATAATAGCGAGAAAATACCCGTTATTTACTTTGGTCTATCATAAAATCAACTGTCGCCTTAAGCTGATCATCTGTCAAGTTGGCATTGCCGCCTTTTGGAGGCATTGCATTTATCCCGCCAATTGCATTTTTATACACGGAATCAATACCTTTTTTAAGTACCGCTTCCCAAGCCTTCTTGTCTCCCATTGCAGGTGCACCCATCGCATCCGTTGCATGGCAGACCGCGCATGAAGCCTCATAAATCTTTGCGCCTTCGGATGCCGGAGCCGCCGAAGCATCAACTTTAGGCAACTCTCTTACGGTAGACAACGGCGGCGAAAATTCTTTTATTTCTGTTTGAATTTTTGCAAGTATCGGCTCGCCTTCGAAGCAATTCTTCATGCATCTTGTACCATTCCCATAATTTTTAGGGTTACTCATATAGTCTCGCATATTGTCTGTTCCTTTTGGACCATCAATATTTGGTACGAAACCATCCTTGTTCGGCATTTTGATTTTTAAGAACTTTTCTCTGTCAAGCTCATACTCATCGTCCAACTCTTCGCCGTCGATTGTCATCTCATTGATTGACAACATATAGGCACTCAATGCATAGACCTCATCATCAGTTAAACTCATTGGAGCCGCATGAGGCATACCTGTTTTGATATACCACCAAAGCGTGCTTGCTTGCGGCCAATAGGTTCCAAAAACACGGATCGGCCCATCCGTATCCGGTTTTGTTCTTTGATTTTTAAGTGTCGCTACACCCTCTTCGGCATTCCCTTTGGCAAGCGCAGGATACGAACCTGAACCTGAACCAAAATCGCCATGGCAAGATACACATTTTGCCTCATAAAGTTCATCGCCCTCTTCAACGGTGCCTTTGCCTTCCGGCAAACCGGTACCATCAGGCATGACATCGATATCCCATGCTTTGATCTCATTTTCTGTTGCCTTTTTGCCATAAGCATAGCCGCCTTTGAGTGTCTCTTCATTGATGTGATAAGATGCTGTTTTGCTATTTGTAACAGGATATGTGACACCTCCATCGATAACTCTTTTGCCGTTATCATAAGTGTTTGATACACTACTCTGAGCTGCAAATATAGTTGAAGAAGTACCGGCAACAACCAGCACTGATGATATAAATAGCTTATGATAAGACTTGAACATTGTTCACCTCCCCTTTTTCTGTAACTTCCCATGTTGCAATAGCATTTCTGTGATACACTGACTCCACACCCATCACTTCTCTCTCAACTTTCACACTTGGCTGAATAAATCCGGCATCATCTCTTGCTCGGCTTGACAAGAGTAAAGATTTACCTTCATACTTATACATATAGCTAAATCTTGTCCATGATTTTGGCAATACCAGCCCCTCAAGGCTTGCTTCAACCCAATTTTTACCGCCGTCAAAAGAGATATCAACTCCTTCGATCGTTCCCTGGCCGCTCCATGCCAATCCGCTAATCTCAACAAGATCCCCTTTTTTAAGATCTGTCCATGGTTTTTCCGGACAAGGATTAGTGATAACAGAGTTGACTTCCAGTGGATAAAAATGCTGTATGGCTTTTCCGTCAGGCTTGAGCACCGTATATTTTGCCGTCTCTTCTTTGGCATAGAACGGTTCAGATGCAAACTCTAGCCTGCATAGCCATTTCACACAGAGATTGCCTTCCCATCCCGGCAAAAGAAGTCGGATTGGATACCCCTGTTCAGGTCTTAAAGCTTCACCATTTTGACCCCAAACGATCATCGCATCATCAAGTACTTTATCGATAGGCACCGTTCTACCCATATGCGAACTATCTCCGCCTTCTGCCAGCATCCATAGCGCTTCTGGTTTAAGCCCCAGATCTTTCAGGATAGTCTTAATGTAAACGCCCGTCCACTGTGCAGAACTCATCATTCCTTTGGAAAATTGAAGAGAGTTAAATTGTGGTCCTCTCCACTCAGGCCCGCCGTTTGCCGGACATTCGATAAAATGAATTCTTGTTACGCTTGGATATCTTTTCAATTGCTCCATGGTAAGCACAATCGGCTTTTCTACCAAACCGTGAATCATCAGTCGATGCTTGTTGGGATCGATATGTGCCACACCCCCGTGTACACGGTTAAAGAAAAGACCGTTTGGAGTGATAATGCCTTCTGATTCATGAATAGGACACATAGAAATCGATGCTTGCCAGTTTCCTGAAGACAAGAGTTCTGATGTTCTTCTTATGTTATTGTGCTCGTAGGCCGAGGGAACGCCGTATTGATTTTTTGTTACGGGATCCCCGAGTGATGTTGCCCATGGCTGCTCCTCGATGATCGCAGGATCATCGCCTGCATTCACTTTTACAGGCGACAATATGCTTGCCGCAGCCAAAGCACTCACTGAATAAGCTGCTGTTTTTCTAAAAAAGTCTCTTCTGCTTGACTGTTCTGCTGTCTCTTGTGCATTCGCAAGATCATTTTTAGATAGATTGGTTATCTTATTCATTTTTCCTCCTTAATTTATTTTAGGAATGACAGAAGTCATTTATACAATTATAGTTAAAACTGGTTAGAAGACAAAGAAAAACGATCAATACTATCATGGATATATATTTTATCTTATACTTGTAACTAATTTACTCTTATTTAATCAATATTCATTATTGTATATATCAAATTAATATATAAACATACCAATTATCCCATTTTTGCCCTATATCAGGCTTAAACTTCATGCTTCATTACGATAAAAGATAAAGACATCAACAAGATTATGCTAGAATTTTTCAATAGACTATACAATAAAGGACAAGCATGCTGTCTCATAGCGTAGGTAAAGTATTGAAGCTTTATATTTCTACACAGGAAAGCTCTAAGAGGATCCCTAAAAGCAAACTCTCTCTCGACTTCAATGGGGTGGCAGGCGATAAATTTTACGCCAAAGATACCCAAAGGTCTGTTTTGATCACTTCAGAAAAAAGCTATGATCTGGCACTGTCTCAAAATATCTCTATGCCCTTGGGGGCATTGGGTGAAAATATACTGCTTGACTATAATCCTTATCACCTGTTTCCGGGCCAAAAGCTGAAAATAGGAAAAGCCCTTGTAGAAATCAGTCAAAACTGCACTCTGTGCAACCATCTCTCTGCTATAGACAAAAAACTGCCTAAGCTCCTAAAAAATGATAGAGGGATTTTTGTAAAAGTGATACAAGAAGGAGA
>JAUPLS010000143.1 GCA_030836805.1 Campylobacterota bacterium
ACACTCATTCCGGGCTTCAATAAAAGATCTTTGTTATCTACTTCCATGATTGCCTTATAAGTCACAACACTTTCTAGGATTTCAGAGTTTATGCGCACCTGTTTAATTACTGCATCAAATATTCTTTCTGAATAAGCATCAACACTAAAGGTAGCCCTCTGCCCTACTTTTATCTTCGCGATGTCTGCTTCATCAATGCTGATTTGTAATTCCATTTTGGTGAGGTCTTTGGCAATACTAAAGAGTACCGGGGTCTGAAAAGAAGCTGCAACAGTTTGCCCCGGATCAATATTGCGTACCAAAATCGTCCCGTCCACAGGAGAATAGACTTTCGTTTTTCCCAAATCATACTCGGCTGATGTAAGCGCATGTGTGGCTTGATCTATCTGAGCCTTGGCATTGGCGATTTGCGCCTGGGCCAAGAGATAATTTCCCCAGTCGCGATCCCAGTCGCTTTGTGTAGGCAATGCGCCTTTTGAAGTGCTTTTAAGTTTTTTATTTCGCTCCATCGTTGTTTGCGCCTGATAGTACTGCGCTTCGGCGCTTTTCAGCGTCGCATTGGCGATCTGCAGCGATGCTTTGGCTTTATCAAAAGCACTTTGGTGCTTTGTAGTGTCCAGCACAGCCAAAAGCTGTCCTTTTTTAACTTCATCATTATAATCAACATATACTTCTTCTATCGTACCGGAAACTTCAGTTCCCACATCCACACTCTCTACTGGCTGAATATATCCGCTGGCAGAAACTGTCAGTGAAAGATTTCCTTTCTTTAGAGTGTCCGTTACATAATGATACTGTGCATGTTTTGACCCTTTTATAAAGAAAATATAGCCGCCTATCCCTATTGCTAAAAACAAAATACTAAAAAAGATGGCCCATCTTGCTTTATAACTCTTATAATTAATGATTTTTTGCATCTCTTCCATATTTTACCTTTTACTTTGCACATCAACACGACACAACACAACTTTTTCGCTATTTTACATATACGAATATATTTCTATTGTTCCGGCCGGGATCGGCCGCAGTGTCAATTTGAAACTTTTGTTATCATCATAGCAGGAACATGTTAAATTTTCCACGTATGATACCGGCAATTTCTTCTTTGGCCATTGTGGTTTTTAGTGCCATTGGGCTCATCCTTTATCAGATCCGGCAATTCTTCTCCCCCTTCCTTTTTCCTCCTGCTGTAACCCATTTTGTAGGTACAACACTTTTTATCATCGTTGGCATCTCACTTATGGGTATCCTGTTTGTCACAATCAGCATCAATCATTTGCGTAAAACTGCCCATTTGCCACCAATGGTTTTTATAATATTGAAGCAATAAGAAACAAGATCAAATATCTTTTTCTCCTCTTAGAAATAATGCCAACAAAGTTACCCAAAAGAGTCCCAGCCCCCATCCTGCGATCACATCACTCAGCCAATGTACATCCAAATAGACACGCGAAATACCGATCATCACCGGCCATACAATACAAGCAAACAATAGCGGTATCCAAACTACCCGGGAACTCACCCTTTGCGCAAAAATAAAATAAAAAGCGGCCGCCATTGCCATTGCCATTGCAGAATGCCCCGAGGGAAAGGCATAGCCTGCCACATGAATGAGCTCTGCATTGGGACGTATACGCTGCATCATGTATTTCACAATGATAAATGCAAATGCGGCCCCACCAACGGAGAGCATAAAAAACCATAGATCTTTATACCATTTTTTAAAGACAAAGAAAACTATCGCAAAAGAAGTGATGAGAAAATTGCCCTGTGCTCCGTTTATATTGGTCAATGCGATCATAAACTCATTGAGTATCGGTGTCTGGACCGTATTCATATGAATGCTGATCCAGCGGTCGATCACTACAATAAACTCTTTTTCAGCCACATCTTCTGCCATTTTGGCAAAAAGATAAAGACCCAAAAGGTTGGATAAGACCCACAACGGGTGTTTTTTGAGAAGATGGATCACTTTATCAATCACGTTTTATAAATCCCACAAAGATATAAACAGAGGACAAGAGCAGTGTTCCCCAAAAAGAAAAGCCTAAAACTGCATTTACGCCAAAATGCTCCCAAATAAGTCCGGAAACATAAGCCCCTGCCGCTCCAAAAAGTGCTATGGCCGCATAAAAAACACCATAAACAGAACCTCTATTATCAGCTACTTGTGCGATAAAAGCGCGATTGGCATTAAGTGAGGCAACGGTAAAAAGTCCCAAAAAAGCAAAGGCAAACCAGGTATAAAGTGAACTTTGGAGATATAAAAGTCCTTGTGATATCACGCCGCACAGATACGAAAATGCCATAATACGCCGTGTACCGATCTTGTCAATCCATGCACCCAGGAGATAACTTGTCACCGTTTGCATCCCGGTTGAGACGACAAAAAGCAGGGGAATGACTACCGTAGCGATACCGACTCCTTTTGCCTGCATCGCAAAAAAAGCTTCATCAAACATAAAAAATAAAAAAATAAAATAAAAAAACAGTGAAAGCACTGTTTTTTTATCCTGTGCACTAAATCTAAAAGAGACTCTCTCCTCCTTGGGAGGCCTA
This sequence comes from Campylobacterota bacterium, assembly GCA_030836805.1. Lineage (GTDB taxonomy): Bacteria > Campylobacterota > Campylobacteria > Campylobacterales > Sulfurovaceae > Sulfurovum. The sequence goes on from JAUPLS010000143.1 coordinate 2,560, forward strand.
GGAGTATCCTGAACAAAAAAGATCATCAACGTCAAGCCAATGAGTCCAGGAATGAACGTCACATAAAAGATGTTACGTATCACGAATTCACTCTGTCCAAAATAGTAGAGCAAGGTAAAGAGGATGAGTGTCCCGCTAAGTTCACCGGCAATATCAAGCGTCTTATGAAATCCAAAAGTTTTGCCTGATGCATTCTCTTTACTGTAGGTTGCTATCATCAAATCTTTGGGTGCAGAGCGCATTCCTTTTCCAAAACGCTCCAGCGATTGCAATGCAGCTATCTGCTGGTAGTTGTCTGTCAACCCCATGAAAGGTTTTGTGATCGCCGAAAGGGCATAGCCTCCCACAACAAACGGTTTGACGATCCCATAACGGTCACTCAAATATCCTGAAAGCA
>JAUPLS010000144.1 GCA_030836805.1 Campylobacterota bacterium
AAACTACTAAAAGATGCTCCAGTCCAATATGGGAAGTCTTATCTTTATAGTGAAATAGATGATAATGATTTAACTTACTTCATTTATTATCAAGTGAATATTATCTTGAGAGCTATTGATGACCTATTAGCATATCTGACAGAAAAGAGTAAAGAGTTTGAGGAAATGACAACGCTTTTACAAGACTCACCCATTGGCGGCAAGTTGAACTTTATCCAAAAAGATATTATCAAGAAAGCCATTAAAAATCCGGGAAGGGTTTTTACTGCACTTGAGATAGCAGCAGATTATGATAAATCTCCAAATACTGCAAGAGCCTATTTAAATGAATTGGTAAAATTAAAGCTTTTGGCTAGCTATAAAGATGGAAAAACAATCGCTTATGTTGCTCCGGCAGATTTATATAAAATATTTAAAAGATAAAAGTTTGCCATTAGATTTTGGGGATAGTTTTCTTTGTCCAATGATGGATTTGAACCAATGACCTTTGGATTATGAGAAGTCAGTTTTGGCTTTTTGTTATAATTGAGAAGTTTTATAAATGAGACATATTGGAGTAACACATGAAAAATATCAGCATCCTTATTATCATTACGTTATTAAGTATATTTTTATTTGAAACTTGTGGAAAAGAGACACAAAAAAATCATGCAAATACTATAGAAAGTCCTAAGAAAACTTATCTTGATAGTCCTAAAAATACCTATGACAGTCGTGTTGAGGCGCTTAATATAGCGAATACAATACAAAATCCTGATACCTATCTAAATAGTCGTATTAATGCGAGGGAGTCAGCAAAGAAATCGGTACAGGGGAGTACCAAACGGATGGAAGAACAGGATAAGGCCATCGAGGCTTTAACAAAGTAAGTACAGAAAAAGTTACTATCACCTGATTTCTTATTGCCTTATTTTTAAAATAAATTCGGTCTACGGCAACGTTTTGAAAAGGGGTGTGAGAGAAGAAATGCTGTATAATGAAAAAATTTTGGATTATTTATAAAAGGAGAGGTATGAAGGATATTTTCCGTAAAAAAGATATGTCCGGTGCAAACGGGGAATTTCATAGGCGGCTTGGATTGCTGGATGTGACGTTTATTGGTATAGGGGCGATCATCGGAGCAGGGATCTTTGTTATCACGGGGCAGGCAGCCGCGACGATGGCGGGGCCTGCAATCGTTTTGTCATTCCTTATGGGCGCGGTGATGATAGGGATCACGGCACTGATCTATGCTGAACTCTCATCGGCTTACCCTGTGGCGGGGAGCGCATACAGCTTTACATTTGCTTCGCTTGGGGAACTTTTTGCGTGGCTGGTAGGATGGAACCTGCTGCTTGAATACGGTGTGGCGACTGCAGCTGTAGCGACGGGATGGTCGGGGTATCTGCGCCGCTTTCTTGAAGAGAGCCTTGGGGTATCGATACCCCAAGCGCTCAGCGGCGCGTACGACCCAACTGCCGGAACCTACATCGACATCAGCGCATTTGGGATCATCCTTGTGATTTTCTGGCTTTTAGGCATGGGGATCAAAGAGAGTGCAAGAGTCAATACGGTGATTGTTATTATCAAATTTGCCGTACTGATTACCTTTATCGTGTTTGGGCTTCCTCATGTTGATTTTGACAATATTGCCAACTTCCTCCCTTTCGGATGGGAAGGGGTATGGCATGCAGCTGCACTTATATTATTTGCCTATCTGGGGTTTGACGCGATCAGCACTGTTGCTGAAGAGACCAAAGAGCCGCAAAAGAACATTCCCTGGGGGCTGATCCTCTCTTTGGCGGTATCAGTGGTCTTTTTCATCCTTGTGAGCTTCACCCTTACGGCGATAGTGCCCTACACGGAGCTTAATGTCCCAGACGCGCTGGCCTTTGCCCTCTACAAAGTCAACGAGCCCTTTGCCGCCAACATTATCGCCCTTGGGGCGGTGATCACAATCACCACCGTGATGCTGGTAATGGGGCTTGGGTTTACGAGGATACTCTTTGCCATGGCGCGCGACGGACTGCTGCCCAAAACACTGAGCACCATCCATCCAAAGTATAATACGCCCTATAAAGCTACCCTTATAGGCGGTGCTCTTTTGAGCTTTATGGCAGGGTTACTTCCTCTTAAAACCCTTGCCGAACTTGTCAATATCGGGACGCTTTTTGCGTATCTGATGGTGGCGGTGGCGATCATTGTATTGCGGCGAGAGAACAAAATAGCACCGGCATTCAAAGTACCCGCCTTCAAGATTCTTCTGCCGCTCAATTTCGTGCTGATCATTTTCATGATGGCGGGATTGTCGTTTGAGACGTGGGTACGCTTTATCGTCTGGGTAGTGATAGGGATGGCGATCTACTGGTTCTACGGATCTAAGCACAGCGAGTTGAACCGATGAGTATGCAAGTAGTCAAGCAGGTGCTTACCCTTCCTGTAATCGTCATTGCAATGGGGTATTTTGTCGATATTTATGATTTGATCTTGTTTGGGGTCGTTCGGGTGGAAAGCCTGAGCGAACTGGGGCTTGACAAAGAAGGGATCACCTATTGGGGGTCGATCATCCTCAATGCCCAGATGGCAGGGATGCTCCTTGGCGGGATAGTGTGGGGGATACTCGGCGATAAACGTGGGCGGCTTTCGGTACTCTTTGCTTCTATCGTTCTCTATTCGGTCGCCAATTTCCTCAATGCGTTTGTTAATAATGTTGAGCAGTATGCGTTGCTTCGTTTTATCGCGGGCATTGGATTGGCCGGCGAGCTTGGCGCGGGGGTAACGCTGGTAGCGGAGATCCTTCCAAAACATCTGCGCGGGTACGGAGTGATGAGCATCGCAGCGTTCGGGGTGCTTGGGGTGGTGGCGGCCAATATCGTTGCCCAACACTTCGCCTGGCGCAACGCCTACATCATCGGCGGGATATTGGGATTTTTGCTTCTCATCCTCCGTTTCCGTGTCCGCGAATCGGCGATGTTTGAGCACCGAAAAAGCAATAATGTCAAGCGGGGGCAGTTTTTCGCTCTTTTCACCCACAAAAAGCTTTTTGTCCGTTACATCAAAGCGATCGTCATTGGGATGCCGCTGTGGTATGTGGTAGGAGTGCTGGTGATGTTCTCACCGGAGTTTGCCTCCGTTCTCGCTATCCAGGGGGAAGTGAGTGCAGGCACGGCGCTAATGTACACTTATATCGGCCTTTCTATCGGCGATCTGGCAAGCGGATATCTTTCTCAGCTGATGCGCAGCCGCAAACACGCTTATACGATCTTCATGGTATTGTCCATAGCGAGTGTGGTGTATTATTTCACCCTTTTTGGTGCAAGCAATGAGACGTTTTATGTAGCGGCATTTTTACTGGGGGTTTTCTGCGGCTACTGGGCACTCTTCATCACAATGGCGGCAGAGCAGTTTGGCACCAACATACGCGCGACCGTGGCGACAACGGTGCCCAATTTTGTCCGAGGTTCGGTCGTTCCCATTACCTCAGGATTCATGATCCTCAAAGAGAGTATGGGAGTTTTGGGATCGGCCGCGATGGTAGGAACGGCAGTGTTTGCCATCGCCCTTGCCGCGCTCTATTGGACAAGAGAAACGTTTCATGAAGATCTGGACTATATAGAAACATAAAAAACCTTTCATATCGCTATGTATTTTCTCTGTATTAAAAGTGTAGAGGGGATAATGTTCTTTTACACTCTTTTTTGCATTTTAGTAATTTCATGGTGTTCATGCGATGTAAAAGCAGCTGAAAATCTCAACTGCTTATACGTTTGACAAGCTTAATGATGGAGAGAACGTCTGGACAACTTATGATTTCACAAGATTGCCCAACTAACGCATATCCGCCTACCAGACAACATATTTTGGCAACATGGAGATGGTATATATGCTGCAAGAGTTTGAGTTTCGGGCCAAAAAAGGGAGGAAGAGGAGGACAGCCTTCACTCTCAAACTCTAAAAACATCTTACTCTTTCAAGCTTAACCAAATGTTAACGTCGGTTTTCTTTACTTTGGTGGAATTTGTTTTTATGCCACCGGTAAATGCCGTACAGGCTGATGGCTATCCAAAAAAATTCTATGACAAAAGAAGCCAGATTCCAATTGTACATAAGAGAGTATGCGATCAGTATGGAGCCAAACGCATTTAAAAAAGAGTACCAAAACCCTTTTGCATCCATCTTT
>JAUPLS010000016.1 GCA_030836805.1 Campylobacterota bacterium
AATGTCCAGGGAGCTTGTGACATGGGATGTTTGCCTTATTTTGCTCCCGATTATCAGCAGCCCAAAGTGGAAGGATTGATGACTCCACAGCTTATCGATGCTATGCTTGAAGGAAAAATTAAAGCATTGCTGAACATGGGTGAAGACATTATGCATATTCACCCAAATGTCAATAAAACAGACAAAGCTATTGACAGGTTGGAGTTTGTTATGACACAAGAACTTTTTATGACAGAGATCGCCAAGAGAGCAGATGTCGTCATAGGGGTTAAGAGTGCTTATGAAAAAACAGGGGTCTATGTGAATGCAATGCGAAGACTGCATCTTTCTCAACCTTTGGTGCAGAGTGATTTGCCTGATGACTGGGAGGTATTGACTCAGATGGCAGGGAAGCTTGGCGATGGTGAGAACTTTAATTTTGAAACAAGTGAAGATGTTTGGAATGAGGTTAGAAAAGTTGCTCCCCGAAGATTTTCTGGCGCAGACTACTATAGGCTTGAACGTCACAGAAAAAGAGGGATGCAGTGGCCTATTTACCACGAAGATACGCCTATTTTGCATTTGTTGGATTTCCGCACGGAAGACGGGTTGGGCAAATATATCTATAAACAATATGAGCCTAGAGGCATGGTTCAAGAAATACGTGATAAAGTTTTTTATAAACAGAGTTTTGACGGATATTATTTAACGACAGGTCGAACACTTGTACACTACAATAATGCAGCGCAAACCAAAAAAAGCAATATCCTAGATGGCAAATACAATGAAGATGTGCTTTTGGCAAATACCGGGGATGAAGAGAAGTTTGGAGATAAGGTAATTTTGCGCAGTCAATACGGAGAAAGCGAAGCATTGAGTGTGCGCTATACCGATAAGGTAAGGCCAAGAACACTTTTTTGTACTTTCCATCATGCCAAAAGCCGTATTAATGCTCTTTTTGGAGATGAGTGTGATGTGTTGGTTATGACGGCACGCTTTAAATCCGTAAAAGTCGATGTGATTCCCGTAGGCGACGAGGTAGCCTGCAGCTGATGCGCGAACTCCCTAAAAAATATGGTGACAAAAGTGAAGGCCTTGCGACACATTTCTTGGAGCAGGCGGGTTTTGTAATCCTTGAACGAAATTATTTTGCTAGAAAATTAGGAGAGATCGATATTATAGCCCTTAAAGATGAGGTGCTTCATTTTATAGAAGTCAAAAGCGCTAAGGCTGATTTTGATCCTATCTACAATATCACCCCTGCAAAATTACGCAAGGTGATAAACTCCGCACAGTATTATATGAAAACCAAAGGCCTGTATGTTGTTTTTAGTATCGACGCCATGGTGATACGGAAGGATAAGGTGGAATTGATCGAAAACATCACTCTTTAAATTCTTTTTTGTTATTTGTAGCAATGATGCAAAATCTTATTGGTTTGTATTTACCAAGAGGCCTACAAAGAGGTTTGCAAAGGTATTTATTCTTTCAAGCCCTGAGGAGAGGACCGGAGTATATTATTGGAATATTGTGGCCTGATACGAAAAAAAAGAAGATAAAAAGGGTTGACAAAATAAAAAATATAAGTTATAACAATGGCTCATTAACGAACATTAGTGTATAATTTGTTAAATAAACTAAAAGGATAAAATATGGCAAAATATGTAGAATTGACAACAGCAAACTTTGATGCGACTGTGGCAGAGGGTGTAACAATGGTAGATTTTTGGGCTCCATGGTGTGGGCCTTGCAGAATGATAGCTCCGGTAATTGAAGAACTTGCAGAAGAATTTGAAGGTAAGGCGACTATTGCAAAAGTGAATACCGATGAACAACAGGATTTGGCTGTAAAATATGGTATCAGATCAATTCCTGCAATTCTTTTCTTTAAAAACGGTGAAGTTGTAGATCAAATGGTAGGCGCGGCCTCCAAAGATGCATTTGCCCAAAAACTAAACGCACAACTATAATTCTCATAGTTGGCACAAACACATGAAGTCTTGCTTCATGTGCAATCTTAATATTTTCTGCCAGAAGAGCAGAATGATGCAATTAATCGTTTTTTAGTATTATAACTTTTTTAAATTTCCCTTTCAAAATAATGAATCAAGTTTTACAATAGTATAATTTGCTTAATCATTTTAAGGATACAAAATGTTAGATAGTGCAATTATTGGCGGAGGGCCGGCCGGATTGGCTGCAGGACTATATACAACGCGAGGCGGACTGAAGCATGTGGCGCTTTTTGAGATGGGATTGCCAGGCGGACAAATCACACAAAGTTCCGAAATAGAAAATTATCCAGGATTTTTTGATCATGACAAAACAGGCATGGATTTTATGGATACATGGCAAGAGCAGTGTTTTCATTTTGGATTGAAGCATGAGATGAAAAAGATCCAGCGTGTAACAAAAAGTGGTCGGTATTTTACTTTAACATTTGAAAACGGCGAAACAACCCAGGCAAATACGGTGATCGTATGTACGGGAAGTACCCCTAAAAAGGCTGGCTTTAAAGGCGAAGATGATTTTTTTGGCAAAGGTGTGAGTACCTGTGCCACGTGTGACGGATTTTTCTATAAAAATAAACCTGTAGTTGTACTGGGCGGGGGAGATACAGCACTTGAAGAGGCTTTCTACCTTTCAAATATTTGCTCAGAAGTTTATATCATTCACAGAAGAGATGCATTTAGGGCAGCACCGTCAACCATTGAAAGAGTCCAAAGGAAAGAAAATATTCATTTGTTAACCGAAACAACCATAGAAGAGGTCGTTGGCGATTCGATGGGCGTGAACGGCGTAAAAATAAAAAATAAAGAAGGCAACATATCCACATTGAATGTTCCTGGAATTTTTGTGTTTGTAGGACATGATGTTAACAATGAGGTGCTTAAAGACGAAAATGGCCATTTTATCTGTGAAATGAGCGAGTGGGGGCAGGTGGTTGTAGATTTAAACATGAAAACTTCATTGGCCGGCCTTTTTGCAGCAGGAGATGTGCGTATCGAAGCACCAAAACAAGTAGTATGCGCAGCAGGTGATGGCGCAACAGCAGCATTGCAAGTAATTTCATATATTCAGGAGCAAGCATAAATGACAGAACCACGGAAGACAAAGGTAGGTATTGTTGGGAGTACAGGCAGAGTAGGTAATCTGCTGATCAATAATTTGGAAAACGATCCAGAACTTAGTTTGGGTTCAGTCCATGTATTTGACGGAGTTGAGCGAACATTTCCTGCCAGTGTAATGGTGACAAACAGCATGAAAGTATTATTGGAAAATTGCGATGTCGTTATTGACTTTTCTGCGCCGGAAGCAACTCAGGAGCTTTGTGAGGCAGCTTTGGAAAATCCGAAACCCTTGGTAATTGCAACAACAGGGTTCACTATGCATCAGCAAAATCTTATGAGGGAAGCAGCCAAAGAGATGCCCGTGCTTTATGCCTCTAATATGTCAGCGGGTATCGCCTTGCTTAAGCAGCTTGTAGAAAAAGTTTCTGCCACATTAAGGGATTTTGATATAGAAATTGTAGAACAACACCACAGGTATAAAGTAGATGCACCAAGCGGCACGGCATTAACTTTGGGTGAGTTTGCGGCCAAAGGAAGAGGTCTTGATCTTGAAAATGTACGTGTTTCCGGAAGAGACGGGCAGATAGGAGCAAGAACAAAAGATGAAATTGCCGTAATGGCCTTGCGTGGAGGAGATATAGTGGGCCGCCATACGGTAGGTTTTTATAATGACGGCGAGTATCTGGAGCTTAATCATACTGCAACAAGCAGAGAAACGTTTTCCAAAGGGGCGATACGTGCAGCAAAATGGCTAGTCAACCAAGAGAGTGGATTTTACTCCATCAATGACTGTTTAGGAATATAAGATGTGTGCAATTGTAGGTATATATGGCGCAAAAAATGCAGCAAAGATAGCATATTATTCTCTTTTTGCGATGCAGCATCGCGGACAAGAGTCTACGGGTATCTCTACAGCAAATGGAGACAAAATTCATTTAATTAAAAAAAGAGGATTAGTAACCGAAGTTTTTGATGAGTTATCCTTTGAGCTTCTAAAGGGGGACTGTGCTATCGGGCACAATCGCTATTCTACCGCAGGAGCTGATTCTGTATTGGATGCCCAGCCTGTATTTGCCAAATATAAGCTGGGAGAAATTTCTGTTGCTCACAATGGAAATCTTGTGAATAAATATGAAGTACGCAATCGTTTAATAGACAATGGTGCTATTTTTCAAACGGGTATGGATACTGAAAATATTGTGCATCTTATTGCCAAAAGCCAAAAAGATGCGTTGGTAGATCGTATCAAAGATATGCTTAACAAAATTGAAGGGTCGTACTGCCTGGTCATTCAGAGTCGTTCAAAAATGTTTGTTATTCGTGACCGTTTTGGCATTCGTCCTTTAAGTTTAGGGAAGCTGAAAGACGGAGGATGGATTGTCGCAAGCGAAACTTGTGCGTTTGATTTAGTAGGCGCAGAGTTTATACGAGATATAAGGCCCGGAGAGATGCTTACGTTTGAAGAGGAGAGGGAACCATTCTCTGAACAGATTTTTGAATCCGATTATCATCCGTGCGCTTTTGAGTATATCTATTTTTCAAGGCCAGATTCGATCATCGATGGAAAAAATGTATATAAAACCAGAGTGGCAATGGGTAAAATGTTGGCAAAAGAAGCACCGGCAGATGTAGATTTGGTCTTGCCGGTTCCTGACAGTGGGGTGGCAGCAGCAAAAGGATATGCGGAGGGGCTGGGCGTTCCTTTTGAGATGGGTATCGTGCGCAACCACTATGTAGGACGTACATTTATTGAGCCTACACAGGAGATACGAAACCTAAAAGTAAAACTCAAACTTTCTCCAATCAAACACTTGATAGAAGGCAAGCGTATAGCTATTATTGATGATTCCCTTGTGAGAGGAACCACATCGAAACAAATTGTAAAGATGCTTTTGGAAGCAGGAGCAAAAGAGATACATATGCGTATCGCAGCGCCTGAAATTAAGTATCCCTGCCGTTATGGTATCGATACGCCTACGCAAGCCGAACTTATCTCTTCAAGATATAGTGTGGAGGAGATAGCAAAAAAAATTGGAGCAACCACTTTAGGGTTTCTTTCTATTGAGGGTTTGATTGAATCATTAGGCACAGAGAGAAGCTATTCGCTTGTGAGCTTTGATGGCAAATATTTTGCTGGCGGAAGCGCACAAAGCCCCGGCTGCAGTGATGTTTAAAGGTGCAATTTGAAGCAACTCAATACGTTTGGAAGGTACCTTAAAAAAAAGTTCAAAACCAAGGTGAGCAAGATTCCTCTTGGGTTGAGCGGGTTTACCTGTCCAAACATTGATGGAACGGTAGCCAAAGGCGGCTGTACTTTTTGCTTGAATGATTCTTTTAGTCCAAACCTTGCACAAAATACGGGGAAAATATTTCTTAATCCGCAAAGCAAAAACAACCCTATTTTAGAAAAACAACTCCAAGAACTTGATGAGCAGATAGTAAAAACGAGAGAAAGGATGCGTAGAAAGTGGGGTACGCAAAAATTTTTGGTCTATTTTCAAGCCTTTACCAATACCTACGCTCCCTTTGAGACCATTAAAGTACTTTATGACAAAGCGCTCACTTATGAAGATGTAATAGGATTGAGTATTGGAACAAGAAGTGACAGCGTGACACCCGAGGTATTGGATTATCTTGTTTCTTTGAGCCAAACCAAAGAGATATGGATCGAATATGGTATTCAATCTATTTACAATGAGACACTAGAGCGTATTAACCGAGGGCATGATGCTTTAAGCGTGGAAAGAGCGATCAAGGAGGCCAAACAAAGAGGTTTGAATGTGTGTGGGCATCTCATTTTTGGTTTGCCTGGAGAAAATCAAGAGATGATGCTCAGCTCCGCAAAAGCAGCATACGAATGGGGAATAGACTCCGTTAAGTATCATCCTTTGTATGTAGTAAAGCATACATTGCTTGCTAACGAATATTTGCAAGGGGATTTTGAACCTATCAGCAAAGAAGAGTATATTGATACTTTGGTTAAAGCAATTAAACTTAAACCAGAACATGTAAGCATACAGCGAATCACAGCAGGAATCGATGACGAGACCTTGCTTGCACCCGCATGGTGCGGGTTATCCAAAAACAAGATGTTGATCTATATTAACCAAGCTCTCCGTAAAGAAGGGCTGCTTTATTAGCTTATGGCCGCCGAAGCAGGTTGAGAAGTGTTGGTCTCTTGTTGTTTCTGGGGCGCAGGTTGAGTGGCGTTCCCTTCTTTGGATTTGTTTGCTGGATCCATATTTTGCATTTGTGATATTTTTGGAATAGAAATAATCAAATACTCTTTCTCTGCTTTACTTCTCATGGCTGCCGTGTCTGCATCAAGAGGAAGCGGAAAACTATGGATAGAGGAGCTGCCCGCATAGCCTGTCATTTTGCTTTCCTTGTTTTCATTTTGAGTGCGCTGCTCCTGTGTGATTTGGACGGTTAATTGATGGTTTTTGGCAGTAATGCTGATATTTGAATCTTTAGGATGCGCAAGAGTGATCTCGTAGTGTGTGCCTTTATCTTTTAAGGCTGAAGACAGGATATTGGAATATTTCATTTTGCTGTATGAAGGGGTGGAATGAAATGAAGTGCCGTAAAAATCTTTATCAAACTCTTCAAACATTTTGTCCATTTGTTCTTGCATTTTTTGCATACGCAGGATTTGTCTTTCAAATATATCATCAATACTCATTTGCTGTACAGAAGGAACATTCGTCTGTGTTGCAAAAAGAGATGTGGCTAAAAGTGTTGAAACGATAAAAAGCGGAAATGATTTTGTAGGTCTCATACAATTCTCCTTAAATGATTTTGGTTTATACCATTGAAGAAATTGTAAAACGAGAAGGTTAATTGAAATTTAATAAAAAGAAAAATTTACTTTTTTCTACTTTTCTTTTCTTCTATGCCGCTCATGCCAAAACGACGTGCCAATTCTTGCTTGACCCTGTCCGGTGAAATCTCACGGTAACCAAGTCCTACCAATGTATGGTAAAGCAGATCAGCACTCTCATAGATAACCTGATCATCACTTTCTTTATCAATAGCCACACAGACTTCATCGGCCTCTTCGCGGATTTTGCTAAGCAGTAGTGTTTTATTCTGCAAAAGTTTTTGGGTCCATGATTCTGTCTTGCCAGGGGTATTTTTTCGCTCTAAAATAGTGTGATAAAGACTATCTACAACACCATAAATTGCATCTATATCAACCTCTTGGTCTAAAATAATTTTGTCTTGCATGACAGAAGTAAAGAAGCAACTTCTTCTCCCAGTATGACATGCTACTCCATTTTGTTTAATTTTTAGTACAATAGTATCTCCATCGCAATCAATCAATACATCTTTGATCTCTTGGGTATGATGGGAGCTTTCACCTTTTTTCCAAATTCGCTGTTTGCTGCGGCTAAAGTAGTGGGCATATCCTGTGCTTAGCGTAAGGCCGTAAGCCTCTTCGTTCATATAGGCAAGCATTAAAACATCATTTGTTTCAAAATCTTGTGCGATTACAGGGATAAGGGGGTTTTTGTGCCAATCTATGTGCATTTGATACTCCGAAATGGTCATCTCATTTCCGCCTGCTTTTGGTTGAAATGAGATCGATTTTTATTGTTGTGTACTCAATGTTTTATCTTTGCTTTTTGCATCTACCCAGATATTGGGTACCGCACCTCCAGGAGTAAGGAATATCTGAGCATCTTTGTTGACTTTCAGCGCTTCATTGAATTTTGCCTGTGTTTTGATCTGTTCAAGTTCAATCAGACTTGGCGTCAAAGAATCTGAAATCAATCTGTTGGCTTTGGCTTGTTCTTGGGCTTCGATACGAATTTTGTCTGCCTCGCCTTGTGCTTCAATACGGTTTCTTTCTGCTTCTCCTCGAGCAATCTCTGCTTTTCTCTGAGCTTCCTGTTTGGCTTGTTCTTTTTGTTGTTCAGCGATAGTAACCTCTTGTTTTGCTATCTGAACTCTTTCTATCTGATCTTTGATTTTTGGAGGAAGGTCAATGTTTCTTAATTCTACAGAAGAGAGCAGAACGGGTTCTCCCTCAAGGGAGCTGATGCTTTCTTGTACTTTTGTCTGGATGGCAGAGGCGATTTCATTTCTCATCTCAGGAAGTTGTTCTGCAGTGTATTGGCCTACAACATCACGTACCACTTCGCGTACTTTGGAGTTGACAATTTTCTCTTCCCAGCTCGCCCCCCATTTCTCTATCGTCATTGGTGCCGCCTCAGCTTTAAGCCTGTATTGGACCGCAAGATCGATATTAACAGTTAGCCCTCTTTTGTCCAAAACTTGAATGGAAGGATTTTTTTTGAGCCCTCCTTCAAAAGTCTCTCCGGAAATAAAGCCTTTAGAATAATTGTCTCCCACCATACTGGTTTCGGTGGTGCTGTAAACGATGAGTCTAATGCGTGTATTTACAGGTATAATTTTTTGAAATACAGGGATGTAAAAATGCAATCCTGCACCTAGCGGCTCAGTTTGAAACTTACCAGTGGTAACTTTAATCCCCACTTCCCCCGAATTGATTACAGTAAACGGCTTGAGTGTAAAAATTGCAATCGCGATAGCCAATGTGACAAACATCCACGAAGCCCCTTTTCCTATATTTCCAAAAGGATTTTCAAAGCCGCTCAGGCCACTTTTATTTTGATTACCTTCGGTATTCATAGTATTGCTGGGTCTTTTTTTCTTAAAATAGTCGTTCATGTCTGCCGGCACGTAGTTCTCCTAGTTGATATATGTTAAATATTTAATGAATTTTGCGTTTTTTCCACTCACTGCATCAAAATATGCACTTTGCAATTTTTCCGTTATTTCACCTCTGCTTCCTATGCCAATGATACGTGCATCTACTTCACGTATGGGTGTAACCTCTGCTGCGGTTCCTGCAAAGAAAGCCTCTTGGGCAATATAAACTTCTTCGCGTGTAATGCGTCGTCTTACCACTTTGATGCCCAACTGTTCTGCCAACTCGATTACGGTTTGTTGCGTGATGGACTCCAGCGTATTATCACAAGGCGGAGAGATCAATACTCCATCGCGTACAATAAAAAATGATGCTCCGCTTGCTTCGGCAATATATCCTTCATCATCCCTAAGCAAGGCTTCGTCATAGCCCGACTCCACAGCTTCATATTTTGCCATTTGACTGTTAAGATAGTTTGCCACCGCTTTGGCTTTAACCATGCCTGAAGTGTTTGCTGTTTTGGTTACTGAAGTTATTTTTGCGCGTACCCCCTTTTTGAGTCCTTCTTCTCCGAGATATGCACCCCATTCCCATGCAGAGATCGAAACATTTACGGGTGCATCTTTATGGTAGAGTCCCATAACACCATAGCCAAGATAGACAAGCGGCCTTATATAGGCACCTTCAAAAAGTTCATTTTCTTGCAATACTTTGACTTGCGCTTCATTGAGCTCTTCTAAAGTAAAAGGAACATGCATGAGTGTCATCTTGGATGAGTTAAGAAGTCTTTGAGTATGTTCTTCGAGTTTAAAAATAGCACATCTGCCATCTACTGTTTTGTAAGCTTTGGTGCCTTCTAGTGCACCGTTGCCGTAATGAAGTGTGTGAGTAAGAACATGTACTTTGGCTTCATGCCAAGGCACCATTTGTCCATCCATCCAAATATATTTTGATTCATTCATTTTTATCTACTCCAAGGCACCGCCTCGTGGGCGGTTTAAATTAGTGGTCCATTTTAACTAAATTTTTGTTAGAATCTTTTTATTATTGCATAAAGGCTTGTAAATGTTTGGAATATTTGGAAAGAAACAAGAAGTAAATGCTGCTAAAATTTTTTTCGGCTCTCAAGAAGAAGGCCGAGAGATTGTAAAGGAAAGAAAAAGTCCTTATGATGGTTCTGTGGTGAGTACTGCAGCCGTATGTAATGCCGCAGATGTCCAAAGGGTGCTAGAAATTTCCAAAAAGGCAAGTTTCTATGCAGCCAAAGTGCCATTATCGCAGCGTATTTTATGGCTTGAGGATGTGGCAAATAAATTGTCTTTGCGGCGCGAAGAGTTTGCTTTGATGCTGACAAAGGAGATTGCAAAGCCTATCTTTTTCTCGCGGATAGAGGTGGACAGATGCATTGAAACGGTTAAACTAACCGCAATGGAGCTGGCTAATTTGCATGGCGAAACAATCCCTACTGATGTGATGCCCAGCGGCAAGAAGACGTTAGCTTTTTACCGTCGGGAAGCTGTAGGGGTGGTAGTATGTATCACTCCGTTTAATTTTCCTTTGAATCTTGTGGCACACAAGATTGCGCCGGCACTTGGTGCAGGGAATTGCGTCATTCTTAAGCCTACCCCCGAAGCACCGATGACAGCCTATATGTTTGCCAAACTTTTTGTAGAGTCAAAGTATGCAACCAAAGATGCCCTTAGCGTGATTTATGGGGATGCGGAGATAGGTTCTGCTTTGGTTTCAAGCCCCATTCCAAGAGCAATCAGCTTCACAGGGTCCGTACCTGTAGGCAATATTATCACCAAACAAGCTGGAATCAAAAAAGTGAGTTTAGAATTGGGAGGGAATGCTGCTACCTATATTGATGCAAGTGCAGATCTTGCTTGGGCCGCAGCACGTTGTGCTTTCGGGGCATTTTACAACTCCGGGCAAGTGTGTATTTCTTTGCAGCGTATCTATGTCAATGAGTCTGTATATGAAGCATTTGCGGAGCTTATGGCCCAGGAAACCAAAAAACTTAAAGTGGGTTCTCCCTATGAGGAAGAAACATTTATGGGGCCCTTGATTAACGAAGAGGCCAAACACAGAGCTGAAACATGGGTTGCTTCAGCAAAAAAAGAAGGGGCTAGAATCATCGCCGGAGAGGAAGAGATAGAGGGCATATTCCCTCCTACGGTGATGGCAGATGTGACTGATGAGATGAAAATTATTTGCGAAGAGGTCTTTGCTCCCATTGTAAGTTTGGTGTGCGTTCCTGATTATGAAACGGCTATCAAAAAGATGAACAATTCGCCTTTTGGACTGCAGTTTTCTATCTTTACAAATGATTTAAAACGCTCACGGCAGTTTATTGATGAAGCCGAGTGCGGAGGGGTGGTAATCAATGACATCCCTACTTTAAGATTTGATGTGCAGCCCTATGGAGGCTCAAAGCTTTCCGGTGTAGGCAGAGAAGGGCCAAGATGGGCACTCGAAGAATTTACCGAAATTAAGTCAGTTGTGATATGCTAACATTATGAGAGTATAGGGAGAATAAAAATTCTTCTTTTCTTTTGCTATACATTAAAAAAGTGTGGAGAATTATTATTTTTTGAAAGAGGAAAAATAGATAATGGATTATATGTTCGAGGCAGGATTTTTAGGTACAAGGGCACCTTTTTTTATGGATATGGTGACACTGATTGTTGCAATATTGCCTTTATTGATTGCAGTAGCCATTTTTTTTGCAAAAATGGAAAAATATACTCTGCATGCATTGGCGCAAATAGTGATATTTGTTGTTTCGGTAATTGTTGTAGGATATTTTGAGTATGGTGTGCGTTTGGGCGGAGGATATAATACTTTCGTTGAAGGCACAAATGTTTCTCATGTTTATGCCCTGCGGGTGTTGATTGTTCATATTGTGATTGCTTCGGTAACGTTGCTTGTGTGGACGGCAATGTTTTGGTTGGCATATAATGATAGAAAAAGATATATACTGCCCGGTATGAATAGCTCATTCCATAAAAAGATGGGAATGTGGACATTTGTCGGTATTGTGCTTACATCACTTACCGGAATATGGGTGTATCTGCTCTTGTTTGTATATTAGATGAAAGTAGCTATCTCCGCGTGC
Source organism: Campylobacterota bacterium (assembly GCA_030836805.1). GTDB lineage: Bacteria > Campylobacterota > Campylobacteria > Campylobacterales > Sulfurovaceae > Sulfurovum. Next base: position 11,843 of record JAUPLS010000016.1, read on the forward strand.
CTTGCGGGTCAAAAATGTCGGTATGATGGGAATGATAATCATGACATACGTTTAATTTCCAAACTGGAAGGTTGTGAATTGATTCTTTTTTGTCCGGAAGACTATGCTTTTGGTTCACCTCGTGCGAGAATGGATTTGGTACAAACAGCACAGGGTATACGGGCTATCTCTGACGTAACCGGCGCGGATCTCTCCATGTCCATTGAGCAATATGCGCAAACATTTTTTAAAATGCACCCTGACATTGATCTTTTTATAGGCAAAGACAGAAGTCCAAGCTGCGGTGTGTGTTCTGCTAAACTGTATGATAAAGAGAAAAAACTTTTGAGCACTGAAGAGACGGGCCTCATGGCAAAAGAAGCAAAAAAAAGAGGCATCTGCGCATTGGATGCAGAAGATGTTATCTCACCCATTGTATTTAATAAAGGATAAAGATGAGAATTGTATTGTTTTTTTTGATGTTGACATGGTATATGAATGCAGCAGGGATGATGCATGAATATGGAACCAAACAGGCTATTGTAAAGATATACACTGTATCTAAGGTGCCTAATTATCAAGAGCCATGGAATAGTTCTATGCAGAGATCTACAGGTTCGGGGACAATTATAGAAGGTAATCATATTTTGACCAATGCCCATGTTGTTGCCAATCAAACTTTTCTGGAGGTGCAGCGCTATGGTGAAAGAAAACGTTATATTGCAAAAGTACTAAGTGTCTCCCATCAAGCGGATTTGGCACTTTTAAGCGTAGAAGATAGTCAATTTTTTGCAGGAGTAAAACCTTTGGAGTTTGGAGAACTCCCTCAGGTGGAACAGCAAATTGTTGTTTATGGTTATCCTATGGGCGGAGATACGTTAAGTGCAACCATAGGCGTGGTTTCGCGCATAGAACATCATGTCTATGCGCACAGCGGAGAATCTTTTTTGGCAGTTCAGGTGGATGCAGCCGTTAACCCCGGAAATAGCGGAGGGCCTGCCCTTTCTGAAGGAAAGATTGTTGGTGTAGTGATGCAGGTGATTGGCAAGTCCCAAAATATAGGTTATCTTGTGCCTGTGACCATGGTGAAGCATTTTATTGAGGATATGAAAGATGGGCAGCATGATGGGTTTGCAGATTTTGGGATCATGACCCAAAATCTAGAAAACCCCACTCTCCGACGCTATTACCGCTTGGATGACAATACCACGGGAAAACTTGTTGATTATATAGTATATAACTCTACTTTAAAAGAGGTACTTAAAGTCGGGGATATCCTTACTGCAATAGATGGGCACGAGATAGAAAATGATGGCACAGTCGCATTTAGAGATCATGAGTTCACTTCGTATCATTATTATGTTGATCAACATCAAATGGGAGAGAGTGTCAAGCTTGATATTTTAAGGGATCAAAAAAAAATACAGATTGAAGCAGTTTTAAAACAAACTGCAGATGATCTTTTACTTGTTGATACCACACAGTATGATACGATACCTCGCTATTTTATTTATGGAGGCTATGTCTTTTCACCGCTGAGCCGGAATTTGCTTTTGTCTACTAATGTTAATCAATTAAAATTAAGTTATTATGCAACGCAATGGCCCACAGAAAAGAAAAAAGAGGTGGTGGTGCTCTTGAAAGTTTTGGCTTCAGACATCAGCAGGGGCAATTATAATTTTGCCATGTGGCCCATTGAAAAGATAAATGGCGAAACGTTTGACAGTTTTAAAACTTTTTATGAAAAAATGCAGTCATTTAAAGGACAATATATTGTTCTTGAAGATGAAGAGGGGGTAAAAGTCATCATCGATAAACAAGAAGCGTTGAGCAAACAGGATGAGATTTTACAAAAATACAATATCGAGTTTGACAGGTCTGCCGATCTGCGAAAGAATAAATATTAAAAGAACCAATTCAAAATGAAACTTTAGGTAAAGAAAAGTAAACACTCCGGCCTTTAGGCCGTCAGAGTGCTTCAGATATTAGAAGCGGTAGCTCAAACCTACCATCAACATGTGGGCATTGTAGTCAATTTTCCCTGTATCGGGGTCATTGCTAGGATCTAACTCCCATGTGTCATCCCCATAATCGGTGTAGCGGTATTGGATACGTGCATGAAGGTTTTCGTTGATTTTCTTTTCTAGCCCCGCTCCGATCGTCCAGCCCGTAAGCGTATCATCATAGTGATCCTCGCTTCCCCAGTCAGTCCAGCCATCTACTTTCATGCCTGCCCAGGCGATACCACCGGTGATATAAGGCATATAGTCACCCATCACCTTTCCTGCTCTTAATCTCAAAGAAGCATCCCATTCTTGTTCAACTTTTGCTCCCCATTCTCCATCATCATTAAACACAATAGTATCATCAGCTGATACAAAGTTGTATTCTCCTTCTGCGCCAATGAGGAAATCATTGTCAAGTTTCCAGTTATAGCCTGCAAAGATACCGCCTGCGAAGCCGTCTACATTAAAACCATTAATAGTAAATACTCTATCATCTTCTTCTGGATCTGCCCAATAAGCTTTTGTATCTGCATCTCCCCAGATATAACCGGCTTGTAGACCCACGTAAGGCCCGCTCCACGTGTCTACCGCAGGGATCTCCACTTCTACTGCCGGTTCAACCGGTGCTATATCCCCGCCTGCCATTGCAAATGTCCCACTTGCAAGCATTCCTACAACCGCCATTGAAAAATTAAACTTTTTCATTTTGTTCTCCTTATTTTTTAAAATAATTTTACCATATCAATGTACCATTTTTAAACTGAATTATTTATAAAATAATGCAGATAGAACTCATGGATCACTTTGGGTTTGAAAATTTGAGTTTAGAAACAAAAGAAGCGGTATTTAATTTTCTTTTTTAAACTGTTTGAGCCACTCTTTGTCTTCGGCGCTTAGTTCGTTGACTTTTTCAAGAAGTCTCTGTTTGATATGTTCAAGGTCCTTGATCTCCAGATAAGCCAAAAGGGAAGGACTGATGGTCGACCCTTCTTTCCCGTATGCGATTAGTTTTTCAATTTCTTTTAATAATCCCCCCCTGTTTTTTGCTATACTCTAAAATAATGTTATTTTAGGGAGAAGAAATGCAAACAATACACAGATTTTTTAGCATACTCGTTTTAAGTATGACTGTTTTATTTGCCTCCGGGGGAACAAGCCAAGAACATCTTATGGCGATAACGCCGAGTCCTGATGCTACAGATGTAAAGCCTAATGTCATATTCACTTTTACATTTGATAGAGCCATTATTGAAAAATTAATCGAAACAGATACTGTACAGCTTAAACAGATTGAACCCGCAAAAAAGAAGATAGAAGGCAAGGTAAGC
>JAUPLS010000145.1 GCA_030836805.1 Campylobacterota bacterium
TGAGTGTATTCATGGAGTTGGCTGTGAACATGCCCGAGCAGGATCCGCCGCTTGGGCAGGCATTGCATTCAATATCTTTAAGTTCAGCTTCATTAATTTCTCCCGCTTCAAATTGGCCTACAGCTTCAAATGCAGTGGCAAGATCTATGGGGGTGCCGTCTTGTTTGTGTCCTGCAGCCATAGGCCCGCCTGATACAAAGATTGTAGGAACATTTACGCGCAATGCTCCCATGACCATACCGGGAACGATTTTGTCACAGTTTGGGATGGCTATTAGGGCATCAAGTTTGTGGGCATTCATTACTGTCTCTACCGAGTTGGCAATGAGTTCACGACTTGGAAGAGAATAGAGCATGCCATCATGTCCCATCGCGATTCCGTCATCTACTCCGATCGTGTTAAATTCAAATGGAATGCAGCCATTTGAGCGTATTTCCGCTTTAATGATTTCGGATACCTTATTCAGGAAAAAATGTCCAGGGATAATTTCGATGAAGGAGTTGGCCACTCCAATAAATGGTTTTTCAAAATCCTCATCCTTTAGCCCCGTAGCACGGAGCAAACTTCTATGGGGAGCCCTATTAAACCCCTGTTTTATTTCGTCACTTCTCATCATTAAAAACCTTTAGGATAATTTTGATGATTATAGCACTTTCGCGCTCAAAAAGAACAGAGCAAATCATTTTTTACTAAAAGTATAGTTTTTCTCTTTACATTAAAATATTTTTTAGCTATAATCTCATTCCATTTTCAGGCTAAATGCTGGAATGGTTATGGAGACGCGGGCGTAGCTCAGGGGTAGAGCATAACCTTGCCAAGGTTAGGGTCGACGGTTCGAATCCGTTCGCCCGCTCCATTAAATAAAAATCTTCTTGATATGGAACAAAGTCCCAATCAATTTATCTTGCTGAATTCATTGAGTAACTCAGAAGAGACCAAAGAAGCGTATAAAAATTTATAATTGTTTGAGTGGTGTTCTATGATGCCCGGATGGTGAAATCGGTAGACACAGGGGACTTAAAATCCCCCGGCTATTGCAGCTGTGCCGGTTCGAGTCCGGCTCCGGGCACCACCTTTTCGGAGCCATCGCCAAGCGGTAAGGCCGCAGCCTGCAAAGCTGCTATCCCCGGTTCAAATCCGGGTGGCTCCTCCATCTTTAAACTAGATTTTATCTTTTTAAGATAAAATTTTATTCTTTTCATAACCATCGGGAGATGGTAGAGCGGTTGAATACACCGGTCTTGAAAACCGGCGAAGGTAACACTTCCGGGGGTTCGAATCCCCCTCTCCCGGCCACTCATTTTACTTAATCCTTTCGCTAATTCTAATCACCAATGCCATTCCACCTCAATCAAGCAGCTAAAACTTTAGCAAATTCTGTAAACGCCAATTCTATTTTCCTGGACGCATAGTTCTTTTTATATTTTGGCCACATATGATAAAAACTCGCAGGTTTTATGATATGATAAAAATAGCCAAATTAAACTTTATCTTAAGGAGCGGCGGATGTATGAAAATGTAGCAAAACTGATTTTACGGTTGATGGTGGGGGGTTTAATGTTGTTTCACGGTATTTACAAAGCAACACACGGCATTGCCCCAATCAAGGGAATGCTTGCAGTGCATCATCTTCCAGAATTTTTTGGGTATGGAGTATATGTGGGCGAGATACTTGCGCCTATTTTTCTTATTGTGGGGTGGAAAAGCCGGTGGTGGGCAGGAATTATTGCTCTTAATATGGTAACGGCAATTTATTTGGCGCACGGCAAGGATCTTTTCGCTGTGAATCTACAGGGGGCATGGGCCATAGAATTGCCTATGTTGTTTTTGCTTTCGGCTCTGGTGATTGTCTTAATGGGATCTGGCAAATATGCAATTATGCGCGACTAGGCAAAGCAAATGTGCAAAGATTTATTAGGATACGCCAAAAATAAAGGAAAGTGCAATGAAAAAAATAGGTTATATATGGGTGCTGTTGTCCATGGCCTTTCTTTTTGGAGGTCAGATGAAACCTTGGACTGAACTTATTGAAAAGTTATCACCCGAAGAAAAGCATGTGATTGTGGACAAAGGGACCGAAAGGCCTTTTTCGGGCGAATATGTGAACACAACACAAGAGGGCGTTTATGGATGCAAAGTATGCGGCCAGCCGCTTTTTGTTTCTAAAGATAAATTTAATTCGCATTGCGGATGGCCAAGTTTTGATGATGCAATTCCGGGAGCCGTCAAAGAGCAAATGGATGCCGACGGAAAGCGCATGGAAATTGTTTGTGCAAACTGTGGGGCGCATCTTGGCCATGTGTTCAGGGGAGAGGGGTTTACTCCCAAAAATACAAGGCACTGTGTAAACTCCATATCGCTTCAGTTTGAAGCAAAAAAAAGCAATAGCGATGCAGCACTCCAAAAAGCCTATTTTGCGGGGGGATGTTTTTGGGGGGTGGAGTATTATCTTGAAAAGCTTAAGGGTGTCAAAGAAGTAATTTCGGGATTTATGGGCGGCACCGTCAAAAACCCTACCTATGAGCAGGTAGTTTCGGGCAAGACGGGACATTTCGAGGCTGTTGAGGTGACTTATGATCCTTCGGCTATCTCGTATGAAACGCTTGCCAAAACATTTTTTGAGATACACGATCCTACGCAGATCGACGGCCAAGGCCCGGATATAGGCGAACAGTATCATTCGGCGGTATTTGTGGGCAATCAAAAAGAAAGAGACATTGTCGAAAATCTTATCGGATTGCTTGAAAAAAAGGGACTCAAGGTAGCCACCAGAATACTTGAAAAAGATAGTTTTTATGAGGCTGAGGCGTACCATCAGGATTATTATCAAAGGAAAAATAAAAATCCCTATTGCCATAGGCAGGTAAAACGTTTTGATTGAAAATATAAAAAATAGCATGCAAAGCATAGCGTTTTATATGACACTAGCATCCATTGCAATAAAAAGTTTAAATAGTACAATCTGAATCGTGCATTGAAAAGGTGTTGGTGTAGCCGCATTCTTTGCAAACGAAAGTGACCATTTTGGGTCCGCAGCACCCTGCAGATCTTTGATCGGAAAGTTCGATGCTTTTAAAGTGGCATTTGGGGCAAAAGCCTCGTTTGATCGCTGCCAATTCGCTCTTTTTTTCTTTTAGATAGTATATATAGGTTGTTACAGAGCCCATAAGAAGAATAAGCAAAAAAAGTATGAGGTACAGTGTATCCATTTGGATCCTTATATATAGGTTTTAAGTTCGCCGATATGGGCTTTGTAATCAGGCAAATGGTCTGCAACAAGTTCCCAAAAGCTTCTTTGGTGATGTTTGTGTCGGATGTGCGCCAATTCATGCACAACAAGATAGTGTATCACACACAGAGGAAGTTTTGCAGCCATTGTATTGAAACTTACTGCATTTTTTCCGCTGCAGCTTCCCCATTGCCGTTTGGTTTTGCGAAATTTTATCTCAGAAGGAATGAGCTGCATCTTTTTTGACCATTCTTTGACGAGCGGAGATAAAATTTCCCTAGCGCTATTTGCATAAAAACGGTCTATGTGTGCCTGAAAAAGCAACGGATCGAAAGAATGATAAAAGAGTGTAAAGGCAGTACCGTCAAATTCCAGTCCGGTTTTTTTGGGCAAATGAGGTTTGAGTTCGAGTGGGTACCGTTCTCCCAGATAATAGAGGAAATTATCCTCTGAAAAATCCAA
>JAUPLS010000146.1 GCA_030836805.1 Campylobacterota bacterium
GGGCCATGGGTAAGTCAGCACAATTCCCGCTTCATACTTGGCTAACAGATGCAATGGAAGGCCCTACTCCCGTATCTGCACTGATTCATGCTGCAACAATGGTTACTGCAGGGGTATTTTTGGTTATCAGGGCAAACCCTCTTTTTTCCGAGGCGCCTGAGGTGAGCTTCTTTATTGCAGCACTTGGTACATTCGTGGCATTTTTTGCAGCTTCAATGGCCTTGGTAAACAGAGATCTTAAACGAATTATCGCATTCTCTACACTTTCGCAATTGGGGTATATGTTTGCGGCTGCCGGACTGGGGGCGTACTGGATAGCACTTTTCCATCTCGCCGCGCACGCATTTTTTAAAGCCTTGCTCTTCCTGGGCGCAGGTAACGTGATGCATGCGATGCATGATGAGCTTGATATCTTTAAGATGGGCGGGCTTAAAAAACAAATGAAGTGGACCTATATCTATATGGGAGTGGCATCACTGGCTTTAGCCGGCATTCCTCCGTTGGCAGGATTTTTCTCCAAAGACGCTATTATAGAAACAGCATTCAATGAAGGCACATTGGTTTTATGGGCAATTTTGGTCGTGACGGCAGGTATGACGGCCTTTTATAGCTTTAGACAAGTATTTTTGACCTTTGATGGGGACGAAAGATACAAAGAGTTTGGGATTCATCCTCATGAAATGTACAAATTTGTACTTGTTGCGTTGTCTCCATTGGCGTTATTGGCTGTGGTGGCAGGATTTTTCCAGAGCGCATTCCATGGTTTTGTTACGCGCCTGCTTCCTGAATATGAGATGAGTGAGCATACGCATCATTTGGCTTTGATATTGGGTGCCGTAGTGCTTGCATTTGCCGTGGGAGGTATTGCTTTGGCATATAAAAAATATGCCAAGGGGCTTAAAAGGGATGAAAAAGTTGAGAACGGATTTTTCTATAAACTTCTTGCCAATCAATACTATATTCCTCATTTGTATGAAGAGATTATCTCCAAACCTTATGCAATGATCTCAGATTTGATGTGGAAAGGTGTAGATTTGAAAATAGTGGATGCTACGGTGGACGGCATTGCTAGGTTTCTCTATAGAAGCGGCGATGGAACAAGAAAGATGCAGACAGGTAACCTTTCGAGTTATCTAAATTGGATGGCTATCGGTGGGATATTTCTCCTTGTTGTTGCGATGCTTTCGGCAATGTTAGGTTAAGGAGTAAATAGATGGAAAATATTTTAAGCGTATTGGTGTTTTTTCCGGCAATCGCAGGATTGTTGGGATTTGTTGTAAATAAAGAAAGCGCAAGAGTCTATGGTATCACAGTTGCTGCTATAGAATTTTTTCTCTCTTTATGGCTATGGTTTGCATTTGATGGCAATAATGCAGGAATGCAATTTGTAGAGATGATTCCCATGATTCCTGACTTTGGAGTGAGCTATTATTTGGGAGTAGATGGAATTAGTCTCTTCATTGTGTTGATGAGCACATTGATGACACTGATAGGCATGATGAGCATGAATATTACTAAAAATATTAAAAACATGGTTATTACCCTTCTTTTTCTTGAGATGACAATGGTGGGTGTATTTCTTTCGCTGGATGCGATTATCTTTTATCTCTTTTGGGAGCTTTCTCTTGTGCCGATGCTTTATATTATCGGTGCATGGGGCGGACCTTTGAGAATTTATGCATCTATTAAATTTTTTCTTTATACTTTTATGGGTTCATTGATTATGCTGGTAGGGATGCTGTTTGTTGCCTATATTTATCATGACCTTACGGGTGTATGGAGTTTTGCACTTACAGATTGGTATGCATTGGTACTTCCTGTAAGTTACCAACTGTGGCTTTTTGCTGCATTTTTTATCGGCTTTGCTATCAAGGTACCAATGTTTCCTTTTCATACATGGTTGCCATATGCGCACGGTCAGGCACCCACTATCGGATCGGTTATTCTTGCGGCGGTCTTACTTAAAATGGGAACGTATGGATTTGTGAGGTTTTCATTGCCGATGTTTCCTGATGCTTCTGTCATTGCTATTACTCCTATCGCAATCATTGCAATTATCATGATTATCTATACCGCGATGGTCGCTTATGCACAAAAAGATATGAAACAGGTGATTGCCTACTCTTCCGTTTCTCATATGGGTATCATTATGCTTGGTATTTTTGCAATGAATGCCGAAGGGATCGGCGGTTCAGTCTTTCAAATGCTTTCTCATGGTATCGTCTCAGGGGCTCTGTTTATGCTGGTAGGAGTGATTTACGACAGAAGACATACTAAAATGATGGATGAGTTTGGAGGGTTGGCTATGGTTATGCCAAAGTATGCTGTGATTTTTGGGATCATGCTGATGGCATCCGTAGGCCTTCCTTTAACGATCGGGTTTGTAGGAGAATTTCTTGTATTGATCGGGTTTTATCAAGTGTCGCCAATCATGACTATTTTAGCAGGTACGTCAATTATTGTCGGAGCCGTTTATATGCTGTCTGTTTATAAGAAAAGTTTTTTTGGCCCTATCACGAATGAGGCAAACAAAACACTCAAAGATCTAGATGTCAAAGAGACTATTTCATTGGTGCCGTTGGTAATGATCGTTGTATGGCTGGGAGTTTATCCTAAACCTGTTTTGGAGCCGATCGATAACTCTGTCAAAGCGATGTTAAGTTTTATGGACGAGAAAGCCATTACACAAGAGGCTAAAGATATGATAAAAGTAGCCAAATCAACACAGGAGATAAAGTAATGTTGGAACCTATAAAAGTAAGTTTAGAGAGTCTCAATCTCATTACGCTTGCACCGATGCTGATAGCAATTGCGGGTGGTTTGATCATTCTATGTATCGATTTACTTAAAGAAAATTTAGATAAATCTCTTTATGTGATGTTGACAATATTGATACTTGTTGTTGATTTTGGTTCAGTAATGGGCTTAAATACCAACGAGCGTGGCTTTTTTGATGTAATGCTGATCGATGGTATCTCAATTATTTCACAGCTATTGATTGTTGCGGGTTCAATACTATTCATTCCTCTTGGTTTGACTTCAAAAAGATTTCACGAATATGAATACCCTGAGTTTTTTGCACTCTTTTTGTTTATGGTTGCAGGATTCCAGTTTATGGTCGCCAGTGATAATCTTATTTTGATTTTTGTAGGCCTTGAAACGGCATCGCTGGCACTTTACACACTGATTGCCATGCATAACAGAAGCGATTCGTACGAGGCAGCGGTTAAATACTTTACCATGGGCGCGCTTGCCGCAGCATTTTATGCGATGGGATCAGCCGTAGTTTATGCACTTACAGGAAGCGTAGAGCTTTATCAGGTTGCAGAAGTGCTCTCTTCTCGTTTGGATGAGGCGGGGCTGATGATCGCTATTTTTGGAGGTTCGGTACTGTTGTTGAGTGCTTTGGCCTTTAAGCTTTCTCTTTTTCCTTTTCACACATGGGCGCCGGATGTCTATCAGGGGGCATCGGCGCCGCTTGCGGGATATATGTCGGTTGTACCCAAGATAGCAGCTTTTGTGGTTTCTATCAGAATTTTTGGGATGTATATAGAATTGGGTGTTGAGTGGGTAAGAATCATTATTCTGATTATTGCTGTGCTCACGATGACATTGGCAAACATCATGGCATTGGTGCAAGAAGACGTTAAGCGTATGTTGGCATACTCTTCAATCTCCCATGCCGGTTTTGTGGTAGCGGCTCTGGCTTTGGATACGACAGAAGGGAACACAAGTATATTTCTTTATTATGCACTCTTTATGTTTACCAATCTCGGTGCTTTTACGATGCTGTGGATTTCTCGTCATAAACAAAGAAGATTTGATGACCGTTTTGACAATCCTTATGAAAAATTTGCAGGCCTCATCAATATTATGCCGATAGGGGCGGTGATTATGGCTTTATTTATGCTCTCCCTTGCAGGGGTACCGCCATTTTCTGTATTTTGGGGTAAAATTTATGTGATGCAAGCAGCTGTCAATGCAGGATATGTATGGTTGGCAATCATTATGGGGCTTAACTCCGCAATTGCAGCCTATTATTATTTGAAGCTTGTAGTGTATATGTTCCTTAAAGAGCCGGTAAAAAGTGTAGATGTAGTGTACTACAACCTCTCTAAACCATTAATGGCAATTATTGGTTTGGCTACTGTGGCCACCGTGGGGGCTATTTTCTACGTGCAGCCATTGGTGTCATATTTTTATTATATGATAAGCGCAAGCGGTTATTAAAAAAAGAGAGGAGGGAACCCTCTCGTTTCTTTAGTAATTTCTAAAAATTAAGATACATAAAATAGTTTAGCTTTTTCATCTTGTCAAACCAATAATCTTATTTAGGCCAGCTTCATATCGTTAAGAATAATTTTTTCTAACTCTTCGGTATTTCCTTTGGTTACATTGTTAAATTGTGAGCGATTAAATGTGGTTTGCCTTTTAGCAAGTTGGGCGGTATGGACAGTGATTTTTTCATGAAGCATTTTTTTATCATATATTCCGTCAAGATAGGCTAAGGTTTCTTTGATGCCTATAGCTTTCATGCAGTAAGGCGTACGAGTATATTTTTTTTCCAATCTACAGATTTCATCAATAAGCCCACTTTTTATCATCTGTTGTGTCCTAAGTGCAATACGAGATCTTAATGTCTCCCTCTCGATCATAATCTGATAAATACGAAGAGCCGTTTTGATGGTAGGTTTTGGAGGAAATTGCTTAAAATATTCACTTGGCGTAAAAGATGTTTCAAAGTAAATGTTTAAGGCCTTTTCAATACGATAAGAGTCATTCGATGCAATTTGTGACATATACCAAGGATCAAGATCTTTAAGCCATTCGTAGGCATCATGAAGAGATTTTAAATATGTTTGTGTTTTGTGTTTCGTTTGCGCGCTAATCATGGGCAATGTGCTTATGCCCTCGATAAGCATTTTAAGATAGAAACTGGTCCCCCCCACAATCACAAGATTTTTTTTCTTTTTTAAAGCCAAGGCGTAAACATCCTCATAAAGCTTAATAAAAGTGGTTACATCAAAATTTTGATCCGGATAAAGATGATCTATCCCAAAGTGTTCAATGCCTTCACGTTCTTGGGGGGCCGGCTTGGCAGATACAATATCGATCTCCTTGTAGATAGAGAGGGAATCTAAAGAGAGAACATAGGCATTTATTTTTTGTGCTATTTTTATAGACAAAGCTGTTTTGCCTGAAGCTGTCGGACCGATAATGGCAAGTTGTTTTGGTGTGTTCATAAGTATAATGATAGCAAAACCACAAAAAACAAGCAACCGGTATATCAAAGCTATAATCACCCTATAATCGCAATCTCGGTAAAATGGGGAAATTTTATTGGGGTATATATGGACTTATTAGAGAAAGATAATCGTTTTAATCTTGCCAATTTGATCACGTTTGGAAATATCGCATGTGGTGTAGTGGCTATCTATTTTATTGTCAAAGGTGATTTTTTGACTGCTATTATTCTTGCTTGGATTGCAGGGGGTTTAGATATTGCAGACGGTAAGGTTGCAAGGAAGTTAAACCTTTCTACGGATTTTGGCGTACAGCTTGATAGTTTTGCCGATTTTCTTTCTTTTGTAGTTATGCCTTCGTTTTTACTTTTTTATGCGTTGCAAAAAGAGATGACAAGTGGAATACATGAGCTGATGCTGGGGGCAGTTTTTGTTGCCTATATCATCAGTGGACTGAGGAGACTCGTTGAGTTTAATTTAAAAGCGGATGCAGGGGGGGTGGCAAAATTTTTTGAGGGCGTACCAACACCGTTGGGTGCAATTTTGCTTTGGATACTGTATCTTCTTTATAGTTATGGTTTGGTAGAAAATGTATATATCATTGCATTGCTTGTAGTGGTGATAGCATGGTCACTCAACAGCAAGCTCAAAATACCCCATCCTTAAAAATATGCAAAAAACAGTCAATGGTAAATTGCGATGATGACTAAAATATGTTGGAAAGAAAAACTGGCTCATTTCTCAGAATTGGTAATGCTAAAACATTCCGTGTTTGCTTTGCCTTTTATTTTTATAGCGATGCTTGTCGCCGCAAAAGGCTGGTTTGGCTGGAAATTGTTTGTTTTAGGTATTTTTGCGGCAGTAAGTGCTAGAAATTTTGCAATGGGGGTCAATCGTTATTTGGACAGGGATATTGATATCCTTAATCCCCGTACTCAAAATAGGCCTTCGGTAGACGGAAGAGTCTCTGGGGCACAAATGGTATGGTTTATTCTAATTAATGCACTGATGTTTATTGCAGTTGCCTTTTTTATTAATACTTTGGCGTTTGCGCTTTCTGTACCGATCCTGGTTATATTGGGCGCCTATACGTTTTTTAAGCGTTTTTCTGCGGCTGCCCATTTTATTTTAGGGATTAGTTTGGGGCTTGCGCCTATTGCAGGAGTTGTGGCAGTCTCGGGCGACATAACGCTTTGGTCGGTATATCTTGCTTTGGGGGTTATGTTTTGGGTTGCAGGATTTGACCTGCTTTACTCTTTGCAGGATATTGAGTTTGATAAAGCCCACGGATTGCACTCTGTTCCTTCGCGATTTGGTGCACAAAATACGATGTATATAGCAAGTGTCTTGCACTTGCTTGCGATCGTACTCTGGGCAGGGTTTGTCTATGAGGCCGATTTGGGAATGTTTGGTAAGTTGGCAGTATGTTTTTCGGCGGGGATGCTGGTTTATGAACACAGCATTGTTCATAAGGACTTTACAAAAATTGATAAAGCTTTTTTTACGGTCAATGGATATTTGGGATTTGTATTTTTGCTTTTGATTGTCGCGGAGGTTATGTAGATGGAAATGATGGATTATATTATTTTGGGCGCACTTTTTATATTTGTATTCATACTTTTTATGTTGCTTCGTGCAAACGGTATACTCAAAAAAGAGAATGAAAAGTTAAGAGAGTTGCTGTATATTAAAGAAAAAATGATTGCAAATCTTGAAGATTCTCGTGCGACAGCTAAAGATGTTATGGATAACCTCTCTTCTCATAAAGAGGCGATGTCATTGCTTGGTGAGGGTGAAAGCAAAGAGGTTGTTTCAGAAAAATTGGGTATCCCTCTCAATAAATTAGAACTTATCGTTAAGTTTGATACTATCAAAAAAGAGAAACAGTTTGGTATATAGCGGCTGGGAAGAGATTCTTGATGAATCTTATCGCAAGCTTGATCCCCAATATCAAGCTTTTTTGGAAAACAATTTAGCTTATTTTCCCTCAAAAGAGATTTATTTTAATGCTTTTAAAACACTTCCTAAAACACAGGTTAAATATATTCTTTTTGGACAGGATCCCTATCCTCGTAAAGAGAGCGCTATAGGCTACGCTTTTATTGACGCCAAAGTAGATTGTATCTTTTCTGAAAAAGGACTAAGCAAAGAAGTCAATCGTGCGACAAGCCTTCGCAATTTTATCAAGATGGCATTGGTCGCAAGAGGAGATTTGAAAGCTGAAGAGAGTTCTCAGGAGGCCATCTCGAAAATTGATAAAAATAATCTTATATCTTCCATGGAGCAGCTACGCATAAATTTTGAAAAAAATGGTGTGCTGCTTCTTAATACAGCCTTAATTTTTACCGATAAAAAAAGTTCCTCCGGGCACATCAAGGCGTGGAGCCCTTTTATGGAACATTTATTGCACTCTTTGGAGAGAAATGCCCCCAAGCTCATTTTGTTTGGTATCCATGCAAAAGAATTAAAAAAAAGATTTTCTTTGCAGCCATTTGAAACAATTGAGCTTGAGCACCCCTATAACCATTCATTTATTTCCAACCCCAGAGCATTAAATTTATTTGGGAATATGAAGTTACTTGAAAAATAAAGAAAATTTTGCTACAATCACGATTCCTAAATATCGCTACTTAATTTTAGTGCACTCATAGCTTAGCTGGATAGAGCATCGGTTTGCGGTACCGAAGGTCTCAGGTTCGAATCCTGATGGGTGTACCAC
>JAUPLS010000147.1 GCA_030836805.1 Campylobacterota bacterium
AACCCCAATAACAACAGTCATCAAGGTAATCGGAGACGGAATTTTATAGTTTGATTGAAGGACTGATGCCAAAACAACCAGAAAAATCAATTCAATAAAAGGAACAAGCATATTATTCACCAAAGAAGATGTGTGTGTAAAACATCATTATATCAAGGTTTGTAAAAATTGTACAGCATTATTCATTTGCAAAAAAACCCCCAGAGAGGTATTAATTACAAATGTTTTTGCACAAGTTAACCCTCATATTCTTCTTCCATAAGAAATTCCCACGCCGCCACATCATCAGCAAATATTTCGCCGCATTCACTCATTAGTTTTTCAATTGCTTCATCAACATCAGAAGCTTGGCATCCAGACGCCAAATATTCAGCCTTAATTTGGTCAGATCTTTCAAATACAAAGTCAGAAGCATTCATAGAGCCAGCAAAAACATTAGCAGAAAAAGTTTCCATATCTGATTTTAGTGTGGACATTGTGCTTTCCTTTGTAATTAACGGTAATTTAATAAAGGAATTATACCAACAATAAACACGGATGTACAGCACAAAAGTTAAATACTTGGCTTGCTTTTGCTCTCTTCTTTATTTACCTTTTGAATTACTTCTTCTTTTAAATAATAAGAATCCATACCACAACGAGGCGCACTAATGTCCTTTTCTGGCATTTCAAAAAACCCTATCTTATGTTTTTCAAATAAATCCTTATAATTTTCTTTTAAATCATAATACGCTTTTTCTAAATGTTGGCGTTGACCAAGACCCTGATCAATATACCATTCACGATAACTACCATCCAATACAGAATCTTTATAATCTTGCAGCTTCTTAGCCGTCTCTGGAGTTTTATCCGAAGGAATTGATGATAGCAGCATATTATATGAATATCCGCTTAGCTCCCATACCGGACGATGCAAAAAATAATTTAATAAATCATAAGCACCAAGGGCAGCACTATCTTCATAACCACCCTGCGCCACATCCATTAGCTTTGATGAAAATAACGGATATAACCCCACTTTTGGCGGGTCTACCAAATAACCATACATCCCAAAATCACCAGATTTGTGCTCAACAAACTTAGCAAAATCCTCGGCGTACTTTTCACTCTTTTCATTTTTAAATTTATTACTCAAAACAAATTCAACAGCCTCATCAATTGAATTTAATTTTTTTGAAGGCTTAAAAAAACGGGGAAGAATAATTTTTTTATCTTTATCTTCGTATGTATCATAACCACCACCAGCCGTACAAAGAATTTGCTCTAACGCTTTAATATTTGCATATTTTTCATCACCATAAGTGTATGGGTACTGATTCTTTAAATTTGAAACCAAACCATACATTATCGAGTCTTTTGGCAAAACTGATTGGGGAAGAATATTCTCCTTTTCTTCCTTAGACATCAGACCTAGCAGAAAAAAACGCTCATTCTTTTGGGCACTGTATTGGTCAATAATTGATGATACTTCAGACAGAATTTTTGAACGTCCAACAGCAGTAAATAAATCCTCATTAGTCGAATAATCAATAGTGGATCTAGTTACTTTGTCAAAACCTTCATTAAACCTACCCACGCAAATATTAAATTCCATATTTTTCCAATAGCATCAATGTTAATGCTATCATTATAACATTAAATTCAGACAAACCAAAAAACAGTAAGATTAAAATTTAACCATTTTACAAGGATTGGCGCACACATCCACTCGAAGACCCTCAAGCTTAATCGCCTCTTTAAGAATCTCAACATGATCAAAAGCTAATTTTGTACCGCAATCATCACCTAAAACATATTTCAAAGGAACCCACTGCACTTTTTCGGCATCATCCATAGCCACTATTTTTTGTTTCAAGGTTTTTTCGTATGGCAACACAACCGAAAAAGGATTTGAGATCGCTTGAGCTAAATCATTATCACGGGGATCTCTACCCTTAATATCAAATTTCTTTAATTGATGGATATTAAGCATATCTTCATAATCAAGAACATATCCGGTTTCTTCTTTTAACTCTCTAATAGCAGCATGTAATGGAGACTCAAATTTTTCATCCAGAATAAACTTTTCATTTACCATTGCGGGGGTATTCACAAACCCACCGGGCAAAGCCCACTTACCATGTTCCGTCGCACCATCTCTTCTAATAAGAAGAACCTCCCATTGATGAAGAGGATTTTGGCGAAAAACAATCATATCTCCAGTATGGTTATCACCCAAATACCAAAACGAACCAGCAACATATCCCGTATGTTTACAAGGCTTATTCTTGTTTATCTCATCTTCTTCATCACATAATGGACGATATTTTTGCAAACCCCAAGGTTCTTCATGAATAATTTTAGTATCTCTTTTATGGAATACTAAACGTGGTGTCTGGGTTCTTGGGACTTCATTATTATAAACCTGAACATCAATTCCTGCATTTAAATCTGTTAATGCCTTAAATGCAGCGTGTACCTTTTCCCACATAAATAAAATATTTGGTAAGGAAATATAACGCTTTTCATCATCAACTTCATATTTCAAATATCTCTTTGCGGCACGGATGACAGCCTCCTCCTGAGACACCTCAACACGAACCAGCGTAACTTTATAACCCATTTTACGTGCTTCTTGTATCATTCTCGTATCAGCTAGTGGCATTAAACCCAAAGTTTCAACACACACCGATTTGCGCTGTGCCACAAACTTATAAAACATGTCCCACGAAATTTCTGCCGAAAACCCATGTGTATACCCTGAGTTTTCTAGCTTAGAACAATCTAAATGCTTTAACTTGGCGGCATCACACAAACTATTTGTTGCTTCAATAATATTTCTTTTAAAAATATCACTACAAAAATAAACAATATCTCGTTTTTGAATTTCTTTTATAATCGAACTCTTCCCCGAACCCGGAGAACCAGTTACCACCACTAACTCAGGCTGCGGCAAAGAAGTTCCTTTGTTTTTTAATGATGATAAAAACGAGGCTTCAGCCTCTTTTCGCAAAAAATCTATTTCAGAACGTAATTCCGGGGCGGTGGCTGAATTTTTATAGAGAGATAAAAGAGTCTCACCATTGGAGAACATATTATAATTTGAATGTTCTTCCGCAAGCTGTTCAATCTCTTCTTTTTTAAAGCCGTTTTCTTTTAAAATT
>JAUPLS010000017.1 GCA_030836805.1 Campylobacterota bacterium
ACTATGAGTCCATCTATCACATTGGATGCCTCTGAAGTGATGGAAATCAAGTAACTTAACCATTGAATGATCTTCATTCAAGTTTATCTTAGGCTAAAGATAATAGGGGCGAAAGCTTAATAAGTTCATCTGAAAGGATGAACAGGTTGTTTACAACACCCTGTTAGAGGTCGAAAGGAGAAGAAATGACAAGAACCGAAAAAGAACAGTTGGTTGCTCAAATGACAGCTGAGTTTCAAAATGCTGGTGCAATCATTGTGTGTGATTATAAAGGTTTAAGTGTTAAAGATCTTGAAGTTGTCAGAAATTTTGCAAAAGATGAAGACTTAAAAGTCAAGGTTGTTAAAAACAAACTTGCAGCTATTGCATTAAAAAATGCAGGCTGTGAAGCAATTGATTTTAAAGACACTAACCTTGTAGTCTGGGGCGATGAGCAAATCACACCTTGTAAGATTGCAGACAAAGCAGCCATGGAATTCAAAGATAAGTTCATGATTAAAACCGGTGTAATTGCCGGTGAGGTAGCAAGTCTAAGCACTATTAATGCAATGGCTAAACTTCCTTCAAGAGATGAACTTCTTGGTATGTTGCTTAATGTTTGGAATGGTCCTGCAAGAAGTATTGCAATCGGGCTTCAAGCACTTGCAACTAAAAAAGCAGAAGAAGCTTAATGTGGTGAGAGCCACAGGCGGCTCTTTTGAAATTTTAAACTAAAAAATAGTAAAGGTATAATGATGGCAATCACAAAAGAAGATGTAATTGAATTTATCTCAAACATGTCAGTTCTTGAGCTTTCTGAGCTTGTAAAAGAATTCGAAGAAAAATTTGGTGTATCTGCACAAGCGACTGTTGTAGCTGGTGCTGGTGCTGCGGTAGTAGAAGCTGCAGAAGAAAAAACTGAATTTGATGTAGTACTTAAAGATGCAGGTGCTAAAAAAATCAACGTTATTAAGGTAGTAAGAGCAGTTACTGGCCTAGGTCTTAAAGAGGCTAAAGATGCAACTGAAAATACACCTACTACTCTCAAAGAGGGTATCAGCAAAGACGAAGCTGAAAAAATTAAGAAAGAACTTGAAGAAGCTGGCGCTACTTGCGAACTTAAGTAAGATCTGTTCAAGAGTTTTTGGTCAACAAAGACCAAAAACTCTTGAAATCCCCTGCTGGACATAGTGATAAACTATTCGGAGACATTTCATACCCTCATGCTAATAGTTTTTTTGTATGTCCATACATAATACATTAAACAAACTACAAAAATCAAAACCAAAACAAGGTTAGCCTATGTTAAATTCTTTACATTCTGGTAACAGACTTCGCGTCGATTTTTCAAAAACCCCAAGAGAAATTGAAATCCCAAATCTACTCCAACTGCAGCAAAAAAGCTATGAAGACTTTTTGATGTTAGGAGAAAAAGACAGAAAGAATTCTACTTTAGAAAAAGTATTTAAAGCCTCTTTCCCTATTCATGATCAGCAAAATAGACTGACATTAACCTATAAAAATTCAGAAATTATCAAACCAAAATATACTGTAAGAGAGTGCATGGAGAGAGGATTAACTTATTCTGTCTCTCTAAAGATGAATATTGCATTGACCATTTGGAACAGAGATGAAAAAACCGGTGAAAAGCTTGATCCAAAAGAGATCAAAGAGCAAGCGGTTTTTGTTCGTGACATTCCATTGATGACGGATCGTACATCATTTATTGTAAATGGTGTGGAAAGGGTCATTGTCAATCAGCTTCACAGATCGCCAGGCGTTATTTTTAAAGAAGAAGAAGGGGCGGGCGCCGCGATCCATAAATTGCTTTATTCTGCACAGATCATTCCTGACCGCGGCTCATGGCTTTATTTTGAATATGATGCAAAAGATATTCTTTATGCCCGTATCAACAAAAGAAGAAAAATTCCTGTAACTATTTTATTTAGAGCGCTTGATTATTCAAAAGAGGATATTGTCAAACTTTTTTATCCTACAAAAGAGATTAGTATTAAAGATAATCGTTTCCTCGTAAAATTTGATGCAGGAGATTTTGAAGGAAGGGCTGAGTATGACATTAAAGATACAAATGGAAACATTATTGTCAATGCAGGAAAAAGACTGACCAAGAAAAAAGCGCAAAAACTCATTGATGATGGTTTGCAATGGATAGAGTATCCGCTTGAATTGCTGATGGAAAGACATCTGGCAACGCCGGTGGTGGACCAAGAGAGTGGCGAAGTGCTTTATGATGTGGTTACACCTTTGGATGAAGGAAAACTTAAAAAGATGATTGATCAAGGCATTCATACGATTCATATTATTAATGATCTTGCAGAAGGTACGGATGCTTCAATTATTAATGCATTTATTGCCGACAATGAAAGTTTAAGACTTTTAAAACAAACAGAAAATATCGACGATGAAAATGTGCTTGCGGCGATTCGTATCTATAAGGTAATGAGGCCCGGCGAGCCCGTAACGCCTGAAGCAGCAAAAGCATTTTTGCAACAGCTTTTCTTTGATCCTGAAAGATATGACCTTACAGAAGTGGGCCGTATGAAGATGAATCACAAATTGGGCCTTGATACGCCAGAATATGTAACCGTTTTAACAGCAGAAGATCTTATCTATACAGTAAAATATCTTATTAAAGTAAAAAATGGCCAGGGGCATATCGACGATAGGGACCATTTGGGCAATAGAAGAATCAGAGCGATCGGAGAGCTTTTGGGCAATGAGCTGCATAGTGGGCTCGTGAAGATGCAAAAAGCCATCAAAGATAAAATGACAACCATTTCAGGTTCTCTTGATGAACTTATGCCTCATGACCTGGTCAATTCAAAAATGATCACCAATACGATTTTAGAATTTTTCTCAAGCGGCCAACTTTCACAATTTATGGATCAGACCAATCCTCTTTCAGAGGTTACGCACAAAAGGAGACTTTCTGCGCTTGGAGAAGGCGGTTTGGTCAAAGAGAGAGCAGGATTTGAAGTAAGGGATGTTCATCCGACACATTACGGTCGTATTTGTCCGATAGAAACGCCTGAAGGACAAAATATTGGTCTTATTAACACTTTGGCAACTTACGCAAAAGTAAATGAACATGGTTTTATTGAGGCGCCATACAAAGTGGTGAAAAATAGACAGGTCACCGATGAAATTATTTATATTACAGCAACACAAGAAGAAGACAAATGTATTGCTCCGGCTTCAACAATAGTTGATGAAAATGGTTATATCAATGAAGAGCTTATTGAAACAAGACTCAACGGCAACATCGAGCTTAATGATTCAAGCAGAGTGGACCTGATTGATGTTTCTCCATTGATGATCTCAGGTTCTGCCGCTGCATTGATTCCATTTTTGGAGCATGATGATGCGAACCGTGCCCTCATGGGGTCAAACATGCAACGCCAGGCTGTTCCTTTGCTTAAAACAGAAGCACCAGTGGTTGGCACAGGTATGGAAGCGGTGATAAGCCGTGATGCATGGGAGTGTGTAAAAGCAAGACGCGCAGGAAGTGTTGAAAAAGTAGACGGTAAAAACATTTATATTATGGGGGAAGATGAAAGTGGTGTATTTATAGATCATTATCCTCTTGAAAAAAATATGAGAACCAACCAGAATACAACGTTTACGCAAACACCTATTGTAAAATTGGGAGAAAAGGTTAGCGCAGATCAAATTATCGCCGACGGAGCCAATATGGACCAGGGTGAGCTTGCAATCGGTAAAAATATTCTTGTAGCTTTTATGCCATGGAATGGATACAATTATGAAGATGCAATCGTTGTTTCCGAGAAGCTTATTCGCGAAGATACCTTTACCTCTGTACATACGTATGAAAAAGAGGTAGAAGCCAGAGAGCTCAAGCATGGTACGGAAGAGATCACACGCGATATCCCAAATATTAGAGAAGATGAATTGCTCCATCTTGATGAAAGCGGTATTGTCAAGATAGGGACCTATGTAAAGCCAGGAATGATTTTGGTAGGCAAGGTGAGTCCAAAAGGTGAGATCAAGCCGACACCCGAAGAGAGACTTCTTAGGGCTATTTTCGGTGAAAAAGCAGGACATGTTGTAAATAAGTCACTGTATTGTCCTGCTTCTATGGAAGGTGTAGTCGTGGATATCAAAGTCTTTACAAAAAAAGGCTATGAAAAAGATGCACGCGCAATCCAGGCCTATGAAGAAGAAAAGGCAATACTTGATTCTGACCATCATGATCAACTTTTAATGATCGATAGAGAAGAGATCCTGCGTATTTCTAAATATCTTGCCGGCGAAGCACTGGTAAAAGATGTGACGGTAGGCGAAGCGCAATATAAAGCAGGTACAAAAATTCCTGAAGAAGTGATCAAAGAGATTAACAGATTTGCACTTAGGGGTGTGGTACAATCATACACTGATCAAGTGCAAAATGAATACGAGGCATTGAAAAATTACTTTTTGAAGCAGAAAAAAAGACTTAAAAATGATCATGAAGAGAAATTAAACGTACTTGAAAAAGACGATATCCTTCCAAGTGGTGTGACAAAGTTGGTTAAAATTTATATTGCCACCAAAAGAAAATTGAAAGTGGGCGACAAAATGGCGGGCCGCCACGGGAACAAAGGTATCGTTTCGAATATCGTTCCAGAGATTGACATGCCGTATATGGAAGATGGAAGGCCGGTTGATCTTATTTTGAATCCGCTCGGGGTGCCTTCACGTATGAACATCGGACAAATTCTTGAGGTGCATTTAGGGCTTGTAGGTAAAAAATTAGGCGAACAAATCCAAGAGATGTTTGAAAATAAACAACAAGATTTCATTCAAAACCTTAGAGCTAAAATGATCGAGATCGCAGATGTGGCCAAACTGATGAATGCCAAAGAAGTGCTAGAAGAGATGAGCGATGAGTATTTACTTAAATATGCCCAAGACTGGTCTAAAGGGGTGAAGTTTGCAGCACCGGTATTTGAAGGCGCCAATCAGCTAGAGTTTGAGAAGCTTTTTGCATTGGCAAAAATTGCAGATGATGGCAAAATGACACTTTTTGATGGAAAAACAGGTGATCAGATGATTGAGAGAGTCAATGTCGGTTATATGTATATGCTTAAACTTCACCATTTGGTTGATGAAAAAATGCATGCGCGTTCAACCGGGCCATATTCACTTGTGACACAGCAGCCGGTTGGCGGTAAAGCCCTCTTTGGCGGACAAAGATTCGGAGAAATGGAGGTCTGGGCGCTTGAGGCCTACGGCGCGTCTCATGTGCTGAAAGAGATGTTGACCATCAAGTCCGATGACGTAGAGGGTAGAGCAAGAGCCTATAGAGCACTAACCAAAGGCGAGTCTGTACCTGAATCAGGAGTACCTGAAACATTATTTGTATTGACAAAAGAGCTTCAAGCATTAGGATTGGATACAGAATTATATGAGAAGAAAAAAGTAGTGGAGGGTGAAAATGAGTAAGGTATTAGAGAATTTAACACCAATAGATCTTAACAGCGAAGAGAGACCGCTGGAT
>JAUPLS010000018.1 GCA_030836805.1 Campylobacterota bacterium
CCATGCGCTCTGCACATTCTTGCTGATAGAGTTTTTCATAATCGCTTAATCGCAAGGCTTCCATCTCGTCATGTTCAAGTACCGTTTGTTCGATATATTTAGTTTCTATCCCGCATGGTTTGAAGCATACTTTGTTATGGTTCTTTTCTATATTTCTTATAATTTTTTTCCGCCCCAGCGGCATTTTGGAAACTCCCCCCATCATTTGATCAGCCTTTTGGAATATTACAAAGATATTATATCGGACATATGTTCAAAAGTCAAGTTGTATTTTTTCAAATAATGGCCGCATTTAACAGTATTTTCCGGTAATAAACGTGAGATTATTGAGTAACGATAGATACGGAACCTGCCGCTTTGATATGAAGGTGTCTGCCGTGAATAGTCACGATATCGCCGTCGAGTTCCAGCATATTGTGTTCATTTTCGAGGTCGATACGGATCTCTTCATTGACTTGTCCGTAAAAACTTCCCAGTTTTTTGATAAATTTTAGAGGTGTAAAAATAAAAAAACGTTTAGAGCTTAACAACATGAACGGTGTCATTATAAGATGGGCCGGCAAAAGAAAAATGGCAGCAAGAAGGTATTTTAAAGGACCCTTTTCCAAAATGCCGAAACGTAGAGTTTCAGAAAGAAATATATGTTGAAGGTCACCCATGTTTCCGGCAGAAAAAAGAAAAAGTTCGTCGTTGATTTTAAAGATGTTATGCTTTCGGGTTTTGGGTATTTTGCCATTTGCAAGAAGTTCCAAGACAATATCTATTTTGGGTACACGGTGCAGTTTGGCAACAACATTGAAAGAGCCTCTGGGGTTGAGAATAAAAACAGGTATATGATTTAGAAAGTGAAGCTGTTTGAGCACTCTTCGGATTGTTCCGTCTCCGCCGTTGATGATGATGTAATCATATTGATCTATAGTGTCGCATTGCGGAAGAGAGGATTCATTTATAGATGTGATTTCAAGAGCGGGGTGATGAAGTTTTTCTCCGATAGAAAGAATTTTCATAGGCTAGCCTTCTGTGATATTTTTTAGGAAAATTAGGGTTGTTTTGTTTATCGTGGACAGCTGAAATCCTTTGATATTCGCTATAATTATAGCCATGAAACTTGAAAATGAAGATGCTTTGGATCACTATATTATTTGTCGGCAATGTCATACATTGCATGAAGAAATACCTATACGTGAAGGCACAAAAGCATGTTGCAGCGAATGCGGAGGTGTGCTGTACAGATATGACAGCAAGCTCGCAGAACATGGCTTGGCATTGAGTATCAGCGGGCTTATTTTATTTATTCTTGCCAATATCTTCCCTTTGGTTCAAATAGAAATACTCGGACATGAACAGTTTATCACGATTCCTAAAACAGTTTTAAGTCTTTTTGAGAGCGGTTTTTATCTTGTGGGATTAATTTGTGCTTTCCTTGTCTTTATCTTTCCTTTAATGATATTTTTAATCTATAGTGTTCTTTTTGCTTTGCTTAAAATGGAGAAGGGGGAAAAAATCATCAAAGATTTGCTTGTTTTATTGTCCCATATTATGCCATGGAGCATGAGTGATATATTTTTTGTCAGTATTTTGGTGGCACTGGTGAAGCTTATTGGGTATGCACAGATACATATGGGAGTTTCTTTTTGGGCGCTGATCGGTTTTGTGGTATTGGACTTATATGTCACGAGAAACCTGCATGTCTATGAGATGTGGATGCTGAGAAAACGTATTTTTTTCAAAGAGAGGGAAAATGATAGAGATTGATGAAAAGAAGCTTATCAGATGTCCCGTCTGTGAAGCGGTAAATATTGACAGGGGCGCAAACAGTTCCTGTCGTCGGTGCGGATGTATAATCTATAAACATCAGAGATTTACGACGCAAAAAAGCTGGGCATATCTTATTACGGCCATCATCGCATATATTCCTGCCAATCTCTATCCGATGCTCACCACAAAGCAATTTGGGTCAGGAGAGAGCAGCACGATTTTGGGCGGCATTGTGATGTTGTGGGAACATGGTTCGTATCCTATTGCCATGGTGATCTTTTTTGCTTCTATCGTGATCCCTGTTTTAAAATTTCTTATCCTTATTTATCTGCTTATTAGTGTAAAATACCCTCTGGGAAAAGACAAGAGGGTCAATAAGCATAAAATGTATTATCTAACCGAAGCAATAGGTCCATGGTCAATGATTGATGTATTTGTGGTTGCAATACTGGCAGCACTTATACATCTTGCAAATATACAGATCATCGCCGGAACTGCCGCAACTGCATTCGCACTCTCTGTATTTTTTACACTTTTGGCTGCACATGCATTTGATGAGCGGCTCATTGAAGGAAGGGTGTAGGCGGATAGGATGTTAATGTCGGAGTTTATAGCCAAAAGATCAAAGGAAAATGGATAGATGTCAAAACAGATACCCACAATAGAAGAATCAACAAGATTTAATTTTATCACCTCCATATGGATTGTTCCGTTTATAGCATTGCTTATAGCCGGCTGGCTGGCATTCCAATATTTTGCTCAACTGGGACCGGAAATCAGGATTATTTTTCCCAAAAACGAAGGTTTGCAGGCGGGGCAGAGTCAGATAAAGTATAGAGATGTACCGGTTGGCACCATAAAGAAAATCGAATTGCAAGAAGATGGAGATGGAGTTGTTGTGGTTGCAAGAATGGATAAAAATATTAAGAAATATCTTGACGACAATACCAAGTTCTGGATTGTAAAGCCAGAGGTGGGCATAGGCGGAGTAAGCGGCCTGGATACTCTTATCTCGGGAACTTATGTCAAAATGTATAGAAGCAAAGATGAGATGGTTAAAAAGCAATTTAAAAATCAATTTCGAGGACTTAGCCGTGCTTATAAACAAACAGGAGAGGGTGAATTTTTTAAACTCAATGCTCCTTTTGCTTACAATATAGTCAAAGGCACCCCGATTTATTTTAAAAATATTGAAGTGGGGCAAGTCGAGCAAGTAGCCATTGCACCTAATGGTAATTCAATAGATTTTGTCGTTTTTGTAGAAAATCAATATGTTGCCTATGTGCATGAAGACTCTAAATTTTGGGTAATGAGTGCGCTGGATATAGATTTTTCCAATGGGAGATTTGATGTCAATATCGCTCCGATAACCCATTTGATTCATGGAGGCATTGCGTTTTCTTCTGTAGGAAAAAATGCAAAAGAGAAAGTAGGGGGCAGGTTTGTTTTTCCTCTTTACAAAAATGAAAGTATGGCGCTAAACAAAGCAGGAAAGGGAGGAGAATCTCTTGCTGTATTTAAGATTTTTGTTGAAAAATCTATAGCCAAGTTAAAGGAAAATGCTTCTGTTCGTTATGATGGTTTTGAGGTGGGGCAGGTTAAAGAGGTAAAAACATCTTATGATGTCAAAACACACGGGATGCGCGGAAACGTTTTGTTGCAAATTGATACCTCCTTTTTTGAAGATGAAAAAGAGGCAAACCTTTCAGGAAAGAGTAATTTCTATAAGGCGGTTGAAGAGGGTTTGTGTGCAAAAATTACATCGGCCGATCCTTTGACCGGAATGCTTTTTGTAGATTTGGTGTTTGATAAAAATATGGCCGATCAAAAAGTAATACAAAAAGAGCAGTATGCTGTTTTGCCCACAATAGAGTCTGATGACTCGGATATCATGGGTTCAGTGCAAAATGTATTGGCAAAACTCAATGCTCTACCGTTGGAAAAATTACTTGCATCGGTCAACAATATGGTTGATGACAACGCTCAGCCTCTGCATCAAGTGATGGTTGATCTTCAAAAAACAGTTAGCAATCTTAACGCAATGACGGAGAGAAAATCGTTTAAAGCAATGCCTGACGAACTGGTGCAAACGATGCAAGAGCTAACCAAAACCCTTAAAGCCACAAGAAAGCTGGTCAAAGGCTATGATAATGACTCACTGTTGACGCAGCAGATTGCGCAGACATTGAAAGTTGTGACAGAAACATCCAATGAAATGCAGGAGTTCATAAGAATGCTCAACAGAAAACCTACCTCCATGATATTTGGAGATAAATAATGCAAGGAATAGTCGTGAAAAAAACAATAGGGTTTGTGATAATGATATTTATGATCCATGGCTGCGTAACAACGAGCAATTATTATATCCTTTCAACAGCATCTAGGCCGGCAGTGACTTATACGCAAAGTAAAAAAACAATAGGTGTTGAAAAAGTAATGGTTCCTAAATATCTTTTCAAGAGAGAAATAGCAATAGCCAAATCAAGCAGCGAGGTAGCTTTTTTAAGCGATGGTACATGGGCAGAGGATATGGATGAAGGCTTGACGCAGAGGCTTATTGGTTTTATTCAAAAGAAATTTCACCAACCACAAGTCTATGCGTATCCATGGGGGGTAAATACACAACCAGACATTAAAGTACAGGTTCAAATTACACGCTATATCGCACAAGGAAATTTTGTATATCTTGATGCCAATTGGCATATTGAAGATCTTCAGACGCACAAAAGTAATGCACAATTATTTAGTGTCAGAGTTCCCGCAAAACACAACACTAAAAATATTGTAGCTGCAATGGATAAAGCGTTTGGAAAACTTGAGGAGGATATTGCCGGAGGCATCCATCGCTTTTAGTTTTTTATGTCAGATAAATCTTTTAAATAAAATGATGGGCGTATGCACAACTGCCAATGGGGTTTTTATTGATTGATGGTAAAAGCACCCCTGCCAATAAGGTAAAGAATAATTCTATAGTTATGCTACAATATCATCTATATGGAATTTAAATGAAGGAACTAAATGTCATTTTTAAATCTATTTAAAATTATTTGTTTATCTTTTTTTGTAGCGGTCATTGCGGCATTGGGCGCAGACAAGGATTTTAAAATATACGAGGCAGAGTCCGGTCAAGTGTTATATGAGATGAGTGGGGGCGGACAACTCACACAAGAAACAAATCTTACCATTTCAGGAAAAGCTCGTTTGCGTTTTAAGGAGTGGGGAACTGTTGCGTTGGTTGAAGAGAGGGGGGATGCAGCTGCGGTTGGAGCGATTAGGGACAAACAGGCTTTCCGAAGTTTGGTCAAACAAGAAAAAGATACAACCCTTTATGCCAATTATAAAACTGAAAAAGTTTTGGAGCGAAAAAGCAGCAGTACGTATAGTGTTCATGGTGAGACTCAAACCAAAGGCCTGGAAAAAACAGGAACGATGAATATCGCTGGTTTGGTATGTGACGTATGGGAAGGATCAGGGATAAAGAAGTGTCTTTATAGGGGTGTGCCTCTTTTGCTTGAAATTCAGCTTCACGGCATTACGTACACCAAAAAAGCTTCCGATGTAAATTTTGATATTAATATTTCAGACGACAAATGCATGATGCCGGATTTTTCTGTAGAAGAATTTGGACTCATCAGGGGGGTTGGCATGACAAAAAACAAACGAAAACCCAAGGAAGTGATTGAAGTATTTAAAGATATCTCAAAAGGTAATTTCGTGATCAACAGGATGGATATCGATACAAATGATACAAATCAAAGCAACGATAAAGCAAAAATAGAATTTCTTAACCGTCTGGGACAAAGTATATATGAAAACCAAAAAGAACTTTTGCCGCAACTGCTTCTGAATTTGGAAAAAAGCAGAGAATGCATGCAGCGTGCAGAGAGCCTTAAGGAAGCCAATGAATGCATTAGGGAACTTAGGGATATCAAAAAAGAAATGGGCATAAAGATGCCTTTTGTTTTGTTCTGGAATGACGAGGAAGAAAATGCTTACTTGGAACAGCTGGATGATGAGATTTCAAATTTAAAATCACGGATGTCGTGTGTCAGTCGTGCGAAAAACATCACAGAGCTTTCGGGCTGCATGAAATAATCTTTCGTGAAATTTTATCGTATTTATATAGAGCTTACCAACGTATGCGGCCTGCATTGCAGTTTCTGTCCTACAAAAAATTTGCCTTCAAAACAAATGGATTTGATTTCCTTTGAATCTATTATAGGGCAGGTTAAGGTTTTTACAAAAGAGATAGCCTGCCATGTGGTAGGCGATCCGTTAACGCTTTTAAATCTTCATGACTATTTAGACATTATCCATAAGCATGGCCTTAAAGCGGTGCTTACCACCAGCGGATACTTTCTTAAAAAACATACATACGGCACACTGTTTCATCCCTGTGTAAAACAGATTAACCTATCGCTTAACAGTTTCAACAAAAACGATACAGCATGGACTTTTGATCAGTATCTTGCTCCTGTCTTAGATCTATGCGAGGCAAAGCTCAAAAGAAAAGAAGAATTATTTATTAATCTTCGAATATGGAATCTTGATGAGATGATGAGTGAGCATGATTTCAATCAAATACTTTTTGAAGCTTTTTCTAAACATTTTAAACTTGTGCTTGATTTGGATATTATTTATCAAGAGCGCCCCAAATCAATTCGTTTGGCCCATAAGATACTTTTGCATTTTGACACCTATTTTGAATGGCCTTCTTTGAATAATCAATATTATGGGGATGGAACATGTCAGGGGTTGCAATCTCATATCGCTATTTTGGCCAGCGGAAAGGTGGTGCCATGCTGTCTGGACTGCGATGGCGTTATGGAGCTTGGGGATTTGCACAAACAGAGTTTGAAAGAGATAGTTAATTCTCCGCGCGCTTTAGCAATGGTTGCAGGCTTCAAAAAGAATAGGGCGGTGGAAGAATTGTGTCAAAAATGCAGTTACAAAAAGAGGTTTGAATCTAAAATATAATTTTTTATGCAAACTTTTGCTATAAAAAATAGGTTGTTTCGACCCTCTTCCCAAAAGTTTTTCTTGCCGAGAAGAGGGTCTTTGGAGGTATTAATGGGGAACAATTCTGGTAAATTTTGTTCCTTCGAGCGTAAGATTATACATGAGTCCTTTTGCATTAAATACAAAGGCAACAATAGGTTTTTCAAAACTAATCGAACTAACGTCTTTGCCTACCCCCCAATCTGCAATAGCAATCGAACCGTCTACTCCTGCTTCCCACCCATTGCTTTTAATAAAATTATTCAATGCACTTTGTGTCACAAAAGCGATAATGTAGGAGGTTTTCTGGACGCCAAGCTGAAAACCAACCGAACCGGAAGCTATATTATAATAGTATTTTGATCTGCCGTTTACCCGCAATACACCCTCCCCGTATTCAGCGCCCACGACAAAACCACCTTTATAAACGCCCGGAAAGACAAGATAGCCTTTAGATTGTGCTAAAAATTTTTCGCCGCCTTTTACTTTTTGTGTAAACTGTCTGATGGCTTCATTTGCTTTGGCATCTATTACAGAAGCTGGTTCAGCTGCACCAAAACTGCTCAATAGAACCAATATGGCTGCTATTGCCAGTACCGGTTTAAAATGGCTAAATTTCATATTATTACCCTTTGTCTTGATTTTTTTTATTATAGCAAATAAAGATGAATGAATTATGTATGATGCAGATACGGAAAAATGATGTGGAAAAATTATGAAATAAATAGTTTAAAAAACGAAAACGAGATATAAAACTGCAAAAAATTACACAACTTATAAAATATGCTTGCAGAAGAATATATAAAATTTTTAAGGGGAATATAGACAGAAGTATTCTCTTGGGCAGGCAGCAGCCGCCTAAAGAGTTTGTATAAACAAAAGGTGAAAAGTTAGATTTTTGTTTGGATAAATGTATCCATATCGTCAACAATTACCTCCAAAGTTCTTTCACCGTTGATGACTTTGAGGAGATTTTTCTCTGTATAAAA
>JAUPLS010000148.1 GCA_030836805.1 Campylobacterota bacterium
CGAAGAGAAAGCACGTACAAGAGGACTTGCTTTTGTTGCGCAGCTAAAAGAACTTATCCCCAGACAGCTTTTTGAGGTAGCGATTCAGGCAAGTATCGGCAACAATGTCATTGCACGAAGCAATGTCAAATCGATGGGCAAAAATGTGACGGCAAAATGTTATGGCGGAGATATTACGCGAAAAAGAAAGCTTTTGGAAAAACAAAAAGCAGGGAAAAAACGTATGAAATCCATTGGCAAGGTTGAAGTCCCGCAAGAAGCATTTATGGCCGTATTGAAGCTTGAGGGCTGAGAGTAAGTGGGTTGGGCGCTACATTTTCATCTCATTGCTGCCATTTCTTGGATCGGGGGTTCTATTTTTATGTTTGTGTTGGGTGTTTCGTTGAGAGACAAACAAAAACAAAAAGAGGTTTATCCTCATCTTGGGCCTATATTTGGGTATTTTGAGCTGGTTGCTTTAATTCTTTTGCTCGCAACAGGTACTTATATGATAGTGGATAACGGATTGATTTATCAACTCTCAGGCGATACAGACTCCGAAGTACTTGATTCCTTACGCAAGAAGCTCTGGCTTGTTGGCGCGCTTTTGATATTGACCGTTATTCATTTTGTGATTGCGCTCAAAACAAACACCAAAGAGAGAACACCTTTGCAAAACCTCTTTTCAAGAGGCTCTTCAATGCTGATATTTCTGTTGAACCTTTGGGTGCTGCATTATGCAATGGTGATACGGGACATATTGTAATCTGCCAAATTAACTTCGCCAATTCTACTCATTGGGAAATTGAAGAAAATTTTAGAAACAAAAGAGAGTAAAAAATAAATTTACCCAAAAATTCAACATCTTTAGATAGCATAGTTTTACAATAAAGTTTGATACAATAAAAAACGGGGTATTTTGCGGGATAGGTGATATATTCCGAAAAACCAAAAAGGAAAGGGATAAGGATGTTTATATTAAATCAAATATTTTGGAAAAAAACTGCAGCGGTATGCTTTTTAATATCGGCAGTTGCCTATAGCGCGGCGGCAGATGATGTGACAGACAGTATCGAGGAAGCTGTTGATGCCTATAAAAAAGGTGAATATAAAAAAGCAAGCGAAGAGCTTACCTATGCACTTGAGTCCATTAACCAGAAAAAAGGAAATAGTCTTAAAATCTATCTTCCGGAGCCTCTTGAAGGCTGGACGGCAGACGAAGCAACTGCGCAGACAGCAAATGCAGCTATGCTGGGCGGAGGAACAATGTTGAGCCGAACTTATCACAAGTCAGAATCTCTCGTTACGATAGAGATGGTTATGGATTCTCCGTTAATGCAAGGAATAGCAATGATGATGGCCAATCCAATGTTTAGATCTTCAGAAATGGGAGAGCTTACTCGGATCAACAAAGAAAAAGCGATGGTTAAATACGATAATAAAGAAAAATCAGGCAATATTACAATGATTGTGGCAAATCGTATTATGGTAACAATAAAAGGTGAAACCGTCTCCAAAGAAGAGCTGATCGCGTATGCGAATGCGATTGATCTTAAAAAACTTAAAGAGATGGAATAATAAGGTTAGGTTCATGAAAAATAACTATTTGATCCATAAAACTAAAATCCACAATCAGTACGTGTCATAATTTTGTATGCGATGTTTTTCCTGTTCAAAACTTAGTTTTTCCATCCTCTGCAAAAGCTGTCAAGAGAAGCTTTTTGTGCCTACGATTACCAAAAGGACGGTAGGCACTTTGGAAGTGGTCAGTTTTTTTAAATATTCTGCCTTGGAATCCTTGCTTCATACCAAGCATAAGCCCGAAGGGTATCGTATCTTTAAGGCTTTGGCTCAGATGACGATGCGTCCATTCATCGAAAAGTTTATGCAATTCGATGATAAAAAAATATTTATTGTCGGAATTGATGAGCGGGTGAAGAATGGTTATGCGCATGTGGCGCTATTGACACATGTCATGAAACACAAAAATGCAATACCTTTGCATGGCGCCCTTATGGCCAAAAACAAAGTCAACTATTCGGGCAAAACCCTTCAGTACCGTTTGGACCACCCCAGGGATTTTGTTTATAAAGGCAAGCCTAATATCGATGTGGTGCTTGTGGATGACATCATCACAACGGGGATTACGCTTCAAGAGGCGCAAAAAGTATTGCTGGAACACGGGGTGAATGTTCTTTTTGCTTTGACCTTGGCCGATGCACAGGAATAGCCGTTTTATTTAAAGAAAAGATAGTTATCTGTCTGAATCTTTGCCATACCTTTTCCAGTCTATCGGTGTCAGAGCTGCAAGGCGTTTTTCGTACTCTTTTTTGCTGATCTCTTCATAGGGCATCTGGATATAAGTCCCGTTTTTGTTATACGGCATCATGGAAACCGATTTGATAAGCGGCGCAAAATGTACAAGCATATCTTCGATCTGGTCTCCTTCTTGTTTCGCATCAAAGGAGATCGTGCAGCTGACCATATTGTCGCTCCATTCGCGCTGAAGCATCGCCAGAAAAGCAAACTGCTCCCATGCGGATACTTCCGATACCTTGCGGGTTTTGCCCTGATCGATAGGAAATTCGAAGACTGTCGTGTTGGTGCTGTAGCGGTCCGGCTCATTGGGGATGCCGGCTGATTTGAGCAGCTTGCAGATGGGGGTATGGTTTCCTGCCCGCATACGGCGGATGGCGTACCGGAAGTTTGGAAAATGCATCCCGGAGCTGACTCCTGCAAGCTGACTGATCGTGCCTGAGGGTTTTACTGTTGTTACCCGTATCGAAGGTGAAACCCCGGCTTCGGTTGCCAGTTTGCGGTTAAGTGAATGCACCAGCTTATATCCTTTTCGCAGTCTGCGGGTCAGTTCCGCCGTTCCCAGTACATCGAGCATATCCGCAATACCTGAGAGGCTTACGCCGATGCGCCGATTGCGCATGATGATGGCATTGGTTTCGCTTCGATGTGTCGCAAGCAGCGCTACGGTGGAGGCGTAAAAGGTGGCAAATTCCAGCGCTTTATAGAATGCTGCTTCGTCTTCGCAGCGGGCATGAAAAACTTCGGCAAGATTGCACAGCTCAAAACTTTCCAGCGCAATCTCGGAGCAGGGGTTTGCCAGCCAAGCTTTATCTTCTGCCTTTTCACCGTATCTGGCATACTTCTGTACATTGATCAGGTTCATGATGCCCGGTTCGCCGTTATCTTTGATATGTTTGGCGATACGGGGCAGTTTTTGAAAGTCTTTGTTTTTTTTCAGCACAACGGTGTTGTTGGATACCCAGCCTATTTTGGCACGTTCGGGATTTTTGGCATAGTCTTTGAGTTCCAGAAAGGTTCTGTCATCGATCGATCCCAAGGCGATCTGGGCACTTCGCCTGATATTGCCTGCCACTACGCAGACACCGATAGCGTTCATAACGTCTGCAACGCACCGCGTCGGATTGCAAAGGCCCTGAACGTAGGTATCAAGGTAGCTTTCGATACGTTTATGGAGCTGCTGTAGCGGCGCAGGCCCTGAAGCCGTACCGCCGAATCCTCTGATAGGCGAGCCTTCGGGGCGGATCGCAGAATAATCAAACGTATGCCATACTCCTTTTTTGGTATAGCTCTCGATGAGCAGTCTGACCGAAGCGACCCATCCCTCACGGCTATCGGGAATGACAAATACTGTAGGGCGGCTTTTGTCAGGCATAGAGACGTTTTCGCCTTTCCAGGCGGTATTGAACCCCACGCCCACGCCGCACATCAGCATATCCATCGTCCAGTCTGCCGCAACGGATAGATCGGCGGTATCAACCGCACCGCAGTTGTTCAGCGCCGCACTTCCGCGCTCATAAATATAGTCCGTTCCCATTATCCAAAGTCCCCGACCGGGGGGCAGCCACTGCATCTGAAACATGGCATCTGCAAGAATCTGAGCGTAAGTCTGCCAATACTGCTCATTCCATGAAAGATCGTTCATGATGTAGTGGTTTTTGCGTACGGAGATCACACCGTTGATCACACGCATCACGGTGTCGGCCCAGTGTTCCCGGGCGCCGTCGGGTTTGATGCGGCTATACGTGCGGTAGTAGACCGCTTCACCAAAGCCACCAAAGCCAAAATGTGTCTGCTTTTTGCGAAGCTCCAGGCAATAGGTTTCATCCAGGTAAAAGCGCTCTTTGACGATCATGTTTTATCCTTGTTCTTCCACTGCATTAAACATTCATACTTATTTTCTTGTTTCCACAGTTCTTGTTTGTAGTGCACGCACGGTTTTGTCAGAACGAGAAAATTGATACATTGCTTTTGTTTTCCATCCTTCATTCGGAATTATTTGTCTTTTATTGTAACCAATGTCAAATTGTGCAGTCCGTTCTTTTGAAGCATATCTAAGACTAAAACAATCCTTTTGTAGATCACCTCTTCATCTATTCTTATAATAATGGCTCTTTTTTTATCTGTTATTTTTTTCAGTGCCTCTTCAAGCAGTTCAAGTGTTACCTCTTTACCCCCAAACGCGATCTGCTCTTCGGAAAGTTCAATGGTAGTCCGCTCTTCTTCAATATCCAGTTTCTGTGCATTAGAGCTGGGAAGATTTAAGAGAAGCGCCAGTTCTTCTTTTTTAAATATCGATGTGACGATAAAAAATATAATCAGGATAAACACTACATCAATAAGCGGCGTCAT
This sequence comes from Campylobacterota bacterium, assembly GCA_030836805.1. GTDB lineage: Bacteria > Campylobacterota > Campylobacteria > Campylobacterales > Sulfurovaceae > Sulfurovum. The sequence continues at coordinate 4,648 of JAUPLS010000148.1, forward strand.
CTCCAGCTGTAACGGTTCCCGCCGTTTCATAATTGCTCCAGCACTTCTTTTTCAAGGTCGATCTCAATCTTATCCAGAAGACTCATGAAGTAGTTATAGCCGATATAGTGAGGGATGGCCACGATCAGTCCGGCAACCGTCGTGATCAAGGCGACAGAAATACCTGAAGAGAATACCGCGGGATCCCCAAGTCCTTGTTGGCTGATAGCATCAAACGCGCTTAAGACACCGACCACCGTGCCAAGCAAGCCTAAAAGCGGCGCGATAGAGGCAATGGTCTTAACCGTATTCAGCCCAAATTCCATCGACTTGATCTGGGCATCAATCGCATTTTGCATGGATGTTTGCTTAGTGGGCAGATTGTGTTCGCCGACAAAGGAGAGGATTTTTTTGATGATCTTCTCCTTTTGCCATCTTGCTATAGCCAGAACGATAAATTTCCATACCATGATCGTAAAACCGATAATATTCAATCCAATAAGAATATAAACGATAATACCGCCTCTGTCTATATAGTGCATCATATCTAGCATTGTAAACTCCTAATTTAAGATTTTATATCTTATCGATACCGATAAAGAAATGGATTGTTTACCAACCTCTTCAGGGATGGGAGGAAATGATCCGATCTCTTTGAGTACCCTGACTGCAGCACGATTTAAACGTTCATGAGGACACTTTTTTACCAGACGAATATCACTGATTGCACCATCTTTGCTTATCGTAAAGGTAACATGCACGATACCCTCTTGCCTTAATTTTTTTGCGATACTCGGATATCTTTTTTTCCGCTCTATCATGTTCCGTACTTTTGAATAATAATGTTCTTTAAGCGCTCCTCCTCCCCCTCCAGATCCTGATATCTGTCCGCCGGGCAGCCCCTCTGAAGTATTTTTTATATTTTCGGTTTTGGTTCTTTGGTTCTTTGATTCTTTTTTCTTGACACTCTCTTTTTTTTTGATAGGCTTTGGAATTGCCTGGACCTTCTCCTCTGCCATAAGTTTAGGTTCAGGGAGAGGAATTTCTTCAATGACAG
>JAUPLS010000019.1 GCA_030836805.1 Campylobacterota bacterium
AACTGGCTGGTTCCCGGAGAGAGTATGGTTTGCGAGGCAAACGGTACGGCTATAGCAGGGCAGTATGAAAACAATGCAACAGCAACGGCAACTTCGCCAGTTGACACACCGGTTTCAGACAGTGATATGAGCTACTATTTTGGGGAGGCTCCAGCTATAGACATTGAAAAAACTACAAACGGAGAGGATGTCTCCAGCGCTCCCGGGCCGATAGTAGCAACCGGGAGCGCCGTGACATGGCAATACAATGTCGCCAATAGAGGGGATGTAAACCTTAGCGATATTGCAGTGAACGATGATCAAGAAGGATCAATCACTTGTCCAAAAAACTGGCTGGCTCCCGGAGAAAGTATGGTTTGCGAGGCAAACGGTACAGCCTCAACAGGGCAGTATGAGAACAATGCAACGGCAACGGCAAACACACCTGTAGGAACACAAGTTTCGGACAGCGATATGAGTTATTATCTTGCAGAGGCTCCGTCGATTGATATAGAAAAATCTACAAACGGATGGGATGCCTCCAGTGCTCCCGGGCCGATCATTGCTGCGGGAAGCGCCGTAACATGGGAATACAATGTCACCAATACGGGGGATGTAAACCTTAGCGATATTGCAGTGAACGATGATCAAGAAGGATCAATCACTTGTCCATATACCACATTGGCCCCCGGAGAAAGTATGGTTTGTGAAGCAAACGGTACAGCTATAGTAGGACAGTATGAAAACAATGCAACGGCAACGGCAACTTCGCCGGAAGAGGCACAAGTTTCTGACAGTGATATGAACTATTATACGGGCGAAGAGCGAGTTGAACTGCTGGGTGATTATGTATGGTATGACGACAATTATAACGGTATCCAGGATGAAGAGGAAAAGCCGGTGGAAGGCCTTACTGTTACTCTTTTGGATGCAAACGGTACAGAAATCAATACCACAAAAACCGACGCAAATGGCAAATATCAATTTGAAGTAGAACCCGGAACCTATAGTATAAGATTCTCAGGGTTGCCTGAAAACTATATCTTCACCAAAACAAACATAGGCGACGATGCAGGTGATTCGGATACAGACAGCAGCGGTACAATATCGCCTATCAGTGTTGGATTGGGAGAGGTTGACAATACCCTTGATGCAGGGATTTATTGTACATGTCTCGACGAGGTAAAAAGCGACGGTTCTCCGGCGCTAAATACTATCTCAGCGGCGCTGATGATACTGATGACACTTGGACTTGGGCTATTCTTCGTACGAAGAGAAGAGCTTAACCAAAGATAAGGAGGGAGCAAAGATGAAAAAAGCATTACAAACCATAACCGTTAGCAGCCTTGTAGCGGCAAGCGCTCTTTTTGGCGGAGGAGATATCGCCCCCGCCGAAGAGGTGATCGCACCGATACCGGCACACATCGATCCCAATCCTTTCTATGTGGGACTAGGGCTAAACTGGGCGGGAGTAAGCAGAGAGTGCACCTGCTATACGCCAACCGGAGAGATACACTATCAAACCCGCGCGGAAGATTCAAGCTTGGGAGGCATCATAAGAGCGGGGTATGATTTCAATCAATACATCGGCATCGAAGCTCGTGCGCTCAAGGCAAGCCTCAACAGTGATTTTTTTGAAACCGAACATTACGGTATCTTCCTCAAACCGATGATGCCGATCGGTGAACGAATGAACATCTACGGATTGCTAGGTTACGGACATACCGAAATCGACACAGACTGCGGCACATTGCATGAAACATTCGAACATGACGGCTTTAGCTACGGCATCGGCCTTGAGTATGACCTCTCAGACCGCGATGCCGACAAAGAAGAAGGCGAATACGACAGGCCTTTTGACGGTCATGGCGATCAGGAAAAAGGATGGGGCCTTTTTGTAGACTATCAAAACCTGATGCACGATGAGGGGCCCGATAACTATAGAGCAAACGTTGTCAGCTTCGGAATCACCTACGACTTCTAATATAAGTTAAGATTCCGGATCAAGTCCGGAATGACGTATGGTCCGCCCTGAACGCGGTTGCGTCATCCTGAACTTGATTCAGGATCTCAACAAACCAATTTGATTATTCAAATTATCTTTAAGCAAACTTTAATATTAAAAAGCTATAATTTCATCTACTTCACGTCTAAAATAAATGGCTCGATAGCTCAGTCGGTAGAGCAAAGGATTGAAAATCCTTGTGTCGGGGGTTCGATTCCCTCTCGCGCCACCACTTCTTTCAACTTTCTTTCAAAGTATTTTCGTTACTGTAGCAAATCCAAGTAGAATCTGAGCAGTTTATCATCTTTTACAAACTATCCATTTAAGAGTTGTTTGGCTACAATATATCTTATTTGATTTTCAAGGCTCCTATGCAAAATTTAACTTTTTTATCGCAGATCGCGCTTCTTATAGTCGTTGCACCCATTTTTGCCAGAACATTCAAAATTTCTGTGGCAGTGGTTGAGATCATTCTGGGCGCATTGGTGGTTTGGACAGGCTTTATCGAAGCAGACAATGAGATTTTTAAAACCATTGCCAAGATCGGCTTTTTTTATCTGATGTTTTTAGCAGGGCTTGAGATCAATATCAAAAAATTTGTCAGTTTTAAAGACAAATTTATCAAAAACGTCTTGCTCTATTTTGGCTGTCTGTATGGCATCTCTTTTTTGCTCTACTTTGTCTTAGGGCTCAATCCTGTCTATATTGTCGCTATCCCCATCGTCTCTTTGGGGATGATTATGGCGCTGATCAATGAACACGGCAAGACCCATAAATGGCTGGAGCTTTCTTTGATCATCGGAGTGATCGGGGAATTGGTCAGTATCTCTGCTTTGGTTATCTTTGATGCCATTGTCGCACACGGAATCAGTATAGAGTTTTATAAAAATATCGGGATTTTGCTGCTGATCCTTGCAATCTCCTATTACCTCTTTCAGGCTTTGCATCTTTTGCTTTGGTGGTTTCCGGAGCTTCGCAAGATTATCATGCCTGAAGTGGACAACATGAGTCAGGATATCCGTGTATCCATGGCACTCTTTTTTATCCTTATCGCTGTGATGCAGTATCTGGGTATCGATATGGTGCTTGGTGCATTTATCGCGGGAGTTTTTATCGCCAACTTTTTTGTGCACAAAGTAGAGCTGCCTCATACGCTACATACCGTTGGATTTGGATTTTTGGTGCCGCTCTTTTTTATCTACGTAGGCACTACCCTCGATCTTAAAGTATTGTTTACCAAAGAGATTATCACCACTTCAGGTTTAATTGTTTTGGCAATGGTGCTTGCAAGACTGATCAGTTCAATGATCGCCTACTATAAATATTTAGGCTTTAGGGATACCGTCCTGTTTAGTTTTGGTGATTCGATGCCGCTGACATTTTTGATTGCGATTGCTACCATTGCGGTCAACAACAATGCTATCAGCCTCAACGAATACTATGCCTTTGTCTTGGCAGCAATGATAGAAGTGGTCTTTATCATGATACTTATTAAACTCATCATGGCAAAGGCCAAACCAAAACCAGTCAAACCTTAGCTTCTTTGGTTTTTTAATCAAACTTCATCAAATATATTTTCCCGTCCATAAAACCGTCTTGCTAAAATTTCATCAAAATATGCACCAAAAATCTTAAAAAATAGTCGGCTTTTCTTAAATGCAATTTTTTTAAAAGCCGTTTTAATGCTTATTTTACTCTATTAGTTTGACAAAACCCCTCGTATTTACGGGACTAAAAGGCCTTGATTAATGATTTGTTAACTTTTTATTAATTTTGTTGACATTGTTTAATATTATGTGTTATACTTTGGCTGTATTCAAAAAATCAAGGAGATTACAATGAAAAAAACATTATTACTTTCAGTAGTAGCGTCGACAATGATTATGGCGGGCGGAGATATCGCTCCAGTTGAGCCAGCAGTAGAAACTCCGGCTCCGGCAGTATCCGG
>JAUPLS010000149.1 GCA_030836805.1 Campylobacterota bacterium
GGTGTGAAAAAAGTAAGAATCATCACAAACAACCCTCAAAAAATCGATTTTTTAAAGCTTTGCGGGGTGGAGATAACCGAGCGAATCCCTGCTATTACACCTGTCAATTGCCACAATACAGAGTATTTAAAAACAAAGAAAAATCAGATGGGACATTTTCTATAGATTCACACCAACTATTAGTGTATTTTCATCAATAAAACGCCGATTCTAACAATAAACGCAATTTCTTCTCTCGTTCCTGCGCAGGAGCATGGGAATAAGGAAAGACAAAACTATTGTAGCCTAAAACTTAGGTCTTGAACTCTGCACTGAATTGACGTCGCTGTTTGCTCATGTTTTTTCCCTTTCCTGAATTCCTCATTTATTGTATCATTTAGGAATAAGAAACTCTTAAATTGCTGTCGAAATTTTTCGGGATATTATAACAAAAATCGCTATAATAAATCAGAAAGATAGTTTTAAAATGTTAAGTCTCAGAAATTGCACGTATTGTTGGAATTGGCTAGATTTAAAAGTGATTTGATCTCATCAGCATACATTATCTCTTTCTCCATCAAGTGATCTGAAAGCACAAGAATATCTTTTTTATGCTTTTCAAGGAGATTTGATACCTCCTCTTCTTTGTCTGTGATGATTCTTCGTACTTCCTCATCGATTAGTTTCGCCGTTGCTTCACTAAAATCTTTTGCCATGGCCATCTCACGCCCCAAAAAAACATGTTCTTCCCCTTTTTGATAATAAACCGGCCCAAGCAACTCACTCATACCCCATTGGCTTACCATATGTGTCGCAAGTTTGGTCGCTTCTTTCAAATCATTGGCTGCACCCGATGAAATATCGCCAAGCAGTATAGATTCGGCAACCCTTCCGCCCAACATGACACCTATTTTATCCAGAAGATAGGATTTAGGAAGATTTTTGATATCCTTCAACGGCAGCTGTTCTGTCATCCCCAATGCCTGTCCTCTGGGAATGATGCTCACTTTTTGGATCGGATCGGCATGCGCCAATAGCAATGCAGCAAGCACATGCCCGCTTTCATGGACAGCTACCCGCTGCTTGTCTTTTTCATCCAAAACAAATTCTTGTTCTATACCCAAGAGTATACGGTCACGGGCATAGAGAAGATCCGTATACGATACCTTCTGCTTATTTTCTCTGACAGCATGCATAGCTCCTTCATTGACCAGATTTGCCAAGTCTGCTCCGCTAAAACCGATACATATTTTAGCCAGTCTGTTAAGATCAACAGAGTTATCTTGAGGGATATGGCGCATATGAATAGCCAATATCTTTTCGCGTGCATGAATATCCGGCAGTGTCAATATGATCTTTCGGTCAAATCTTCCGGGCCTTAAAAGTGCAAAATCCAAAACATCAGGGCGATTGGTAGCCGCTATAACCACTACCTGTTCTTCTGTTTCGAATCCATCCATTTCAGCCAGTATCTGGTTGAGGGTCTGCTCTTTTTCATCATGGCCTCCACCGATCCCAGCTCCTCTAGCCCGGCCTACAGAGTCGATCTCATCGATAAAAATGATCGAAGGTGCTTCACTCTTGGCCTTTTTGAACAGATCGCGTACTCTTGCAGCCCCCACCCCTACAAACATCTCTACAAATTCGGAACCGCTGATCGAAAAGAAAGGTACCTCTGCTTCACCGGCTACCGCTTTGGCCAAAAGTGTTTTACCCGTGCCCGGAGCCCCCGTCAGCAGAATACCCCGGGGGATCTTTGCACCTATCTTCTTATATTTTTCAGGATTTTTTAAAAAATCAACGACTTCGTTTAGTTCTATTTTGGCATTTTCAACCCCTGCCACATCATCGAAGGTCACTGAAATCTTCTCTTTATTATATTTTTTAGCAGGGGCACGCATAAAATCAAACAGCCCTCCCCCGCCGCCTATATCTCCCATCTGTTTTCTGAGACGGTATGAACTGTAGAAAATAAATCCCAAAAAGAGCAGAAACGGCAACATCAACAGCAGTGAAGACCAAAAGCCGGACTCTTTTTGAGATCTGACATGAATATCAATCCTGTTTTGTTCCAGCATGTGTAAAAATGCTTTATCCTCAAAAGGCGGAAGCGTCGTTTTTACATATTTTGGACCCTCCTCCATAGGCCTTTTGAGAGATGCCGTGACCTGGTCTCCGTCTATCCAGATCTCTTTGATGAGATTTTGTTCCACTCTATTTTTGAAGTGATTGTATGAAAGCATCTGACTCTCTCCTTGAGTCGTCATGTAGCCATACATTTCAAACAAAAATACCGATATAATGATGGCTATCCAGAGACTGATCCAAGGATTTGACATTTTACTGTTACCGTTTTGCTCTTTTTTCATCACACTTTCCTTTCTTTATCATTGTAACCCACACATGCTGATATGCAGCCAAACAGAGCCCTGTTTAGACTAACCTAAAAAGAGTAGGCCCCTTTTTTATTCGATGATTAAATTATACTTAATTAGATAAATAGCAAAAATGTAAATAAAAACACTTAAACCTAAGCTATTCTCTCGTTTCTCTCATTACTGCGACATTAACCTGAAATACACACTCCCACGCAGGAGTATACAAGCGAGGGAGAAACTATCGCAGCTCAAAAATGATCGGCAATATGACGGTCGTTTTCAAATTTGGTTTTGGCAATGTTTTGGAGGCTATCGACTCTGCCGCTTCCAAGGCAGCTTTATCGAGCTGTTTTTTTCCCGAAGATTTGAAGATGCTGCAGTGAAGAAGTTTTCCTGAAGTATCGATGATGAGTTTGACTTCTGCCGTTCCGTTCCATCTCATCCTTTTTGCAATGCTCGGATATTCAAGATTTGACAAAACCATATCTCTGATAACTGCAAAATTTGTTTTCAGAAATGCTTGCTGCTGGACCCTGGCATCGAGAGGCTGTTGTATCTTTGCAGTTTTTTTAACCTCTTTTGACTGCATCTTTTGAGGGTTTGCCGTTTGTTTGGCTTTTTCTTTTTGCGGTTTTGCTTTTTTGGCAGGTTTTGGCTCTTTTTGAGGTTTTGTTTCTTCCGGTTTTTTCACAGGTTCTTGTTTTGGCTTCTCTGCGGGTTTTGGCTTGGGTTTTGGTTTTTCATGAATGACGGGCTTATGCGTTTTTGCCTCTTTTGGGACAGGGTTGGGCTTCGGTTTTTCAATAGTTTTTTCAATAGTTTTTTCGATCGGTTTTTCGATCGGCTGTGGTTTAGGGGGCTCTTTTTTTATAACTGACTCCGGCTTTGGAGGCTCTTGCTTTACGATCTGATATTGCATCAAATCAATCGCAATCTTTTTTTCGCTTTGTACCGGCTGTTTCTCTTCATGGTACGAAAAAAAAGCCCCCAACACCACAGCATGCGCCAAGAGAGAAAGAACTATCCCTCTTGTTTCGTAATTCATGGCCTTTAGCATCAAAAACTTACTCTCATCCCTGTAAAAAAGTATCTTCCGCTGGTGCTTCCCAGCACATCATCGATTTTCTCATCGGCAATGTTGTTGACTCCACCGTAGATTGAGAAGTTTTTAGAATAGGCATAATTGATATTCCAATCAACTGTCGTAAAGGCATTTGTCTTGCTGTCTACGATCGCTTGGGCAGGAGTGCCGCGGTTGACGGTTTTTTTATAGTACTGCTCTCCTACATATTTTACCCCCAAACTTGTATCAATGTCGCTTGTGGCTTGATAGGTAAATTTTGCGCCGATAATGCGGTCAGGATTGAACTCGAGTTCTTTGCCGGTTTGATCGTTTTCGCTTCCCAGCTCGCTCCAGTTCAGACTTCCGCTTAGGGTATCGCTAAAATCACGAGAGAGTGTGAACTCCGCCCCATAAGTTTTTGCGCTGGAGATATTTTCAAAGGTATAGTATGCACCCTTATTGACTTCGCTGATCAAATCTTCTATGTCGTTATAAAAAAGCGCCAAATCATATCGCGTCGCCCCAAGTGTTCCACTCGTGCCGATCTCATAAGTCAAGGTTGATTCGGGCTGCAAATCATACACTTCCGTTTTACCGACAGAAGCATCTATGACTTCAGCCCCTCTTTGTGCACCGCTTGGCGTATTTTTAAAGATATAAAGCTCTCTGATATCCGGCGCCCGATAGCCTTGTGCTATATTGGCTCTGACATTCAATGCTTTGGAAAAGTTTTTTACCGCTCCAAGTTTAAAGGTAGCCTTCGCATCGGCATTGCTGATATCATCGTATCTGGCACCCAAAATAACATTAAGCGATTCATCTACCATCCATTCATCTTGCAAATAAAGCGCTTTATAATCAACGTTTTTGCCCGTCATTGCATTACTGTCAGGGTCAAATACTGTTCCTTCCCGATCTTCTTCTCTGTACTCTGCTCCGAAAGTAAGCAGATGATTTTCGCGAAACAGATAGTTTGCCATGGCTTCTATGCTTTTGATATCGACATTGGCGTCCATGCCGTTTTGCGCCGAAGCCGCTTGACTGGTGTATTTAAGTTCATTCCAATACGGCGTGGTTGTTTTGTTTCGCTTTTCATAATAGCTTTGGTAAGCCCTAAAGAAGAGATTTAGCTCATCGCTTGCTTTGATCTTGACATCAGCGGCCATATCCATCCGTTCATTGTCATCTTCGGAATCAACGGGGATATTGAACACGGGGATTTTCTGCCCGGGAGCCGGAGAGACATTGGATGGATGAAAATAGCCGATATAGCTGCCCTCCCTCTCTTCCGTGAAAGCATTGAGCTCAAATCCGGCAATCACTGCATCGCTCAAATCATATTCGATCCGCCCGCCGTACGTAAAAATATCGCTCTCTTCTTTGTACGTTACATCATGCAGATAGGTATCGCTCAAGCTTTTAAGTTGCGCCGAAGGGGTACCGTCGGTAATATTTGAAGGTTTTTGTATGGTACCGTGATTTGGCCCGCCTACTTGTTTCACATAGACGTCTGCCAACTCTTTTTGAGTATAAGGTGTGGTAGCGGTTTTATTGAGATACAAACTGTATCCGAGTTTATTTTCTTTTCCTCTGACGGAAAAGTTTACGTTTTTGTTTTGGTCATCGCCGTTACCGTTTTGCCCATATCGCACACCGAAATCAATCTGCGGTTTGCCGCTTTTTGGTTTTTTGGTGATGATATTGACAACTCCGCCCGTAGCGTCTGCACCGTATAATGTGCTCATGGGGCCTTTGACGATCTCTATTTTTTCGATTTGGCTTGCCGGGATACGATCCAAATCATACGGATTTGCCACCTCCCCTCCAAGCCTTTTGCCGTCAACCAAAAACAGCGTTCCTTTTGCCCCCATGCCTCTAAGAGATATTGAAGACTTTGATTTGCTGCTGGCACTTGGAAATGTACCGTACTGGACATTTACGCCCGCGGTGTTATTTAAAATATCCTTAAGCGACTCGGCGCCCATTTTTTTTATCTCATCTTCGGTGACTACTTCGACCGAAGCCGCAACGCCGTCGATCTTTTTTTCCGTTTTTGTAGCGGTTGAAATCGTTGTAATCTGTTCTAGTTCCACCACTTCGGTTGCTGCTGCAAAAGAAGCTGCCGCTATGCTTAGCGATATGATCTTTTTCATTGCTTTATCCCCAATTTATCGATAAAAAATTGACGCTGTTTTGGTGTAAGGACCTGCTGTACCTGGTTGATACAGTTGATATGCTCCATCGTCAAGTCTGCTCTTTGCTTTGCGATTTTTGCGATCAGCTCTTTGAGCTCTGCGCTTTTGGCATTTTCGTGCACAACTCTTTTTTGAACGATAAGCTCAAGTTCTTTGATTTGACTTGCAGCTTTCGTAATCTTTAGCACGACCGATTCTTGAAGTGCAGAGAGTTTTTGTTTTTGCGTTGCATCCAACCCCAACGCGGGATCATCCCCATGCATCCTGAAAACCTGCATATAGTGAGGCAAATTTTTATGGATCATAAAATAATCTCCCGGAAACCTCTCCTCTATATTTGCTGCATTTAAAGCCAAAACGGTTAAAAATAGTACCGCTATCTTTTTCATATTTCTTCCTCCTGTTTTTTGATTTTTTGGCTGGCTACTATCTATAAGAGATTAGAATTTGCTGGCTGTTTTGCTGTTATTTAGTCAAAATAAGTTTATTCTCTTTGGTAATTCTCAATGTATATACAACTCCGTCATGAATGATGTGGATGATTTTTTCACCCTTATCAAAAAGCATTTGCGAATCTATCGCTTTAATTTGGTTATTTTTCACTTTGTACCACCATCGCTATCTTTTCTACCCCTTTTTGCTTGAGCATATCTACTATAAAAACAAACTCTTCATAAGGGGTAAGTTTGTCTGCCCGAATGGAAACGACATCCTCTTTTTTGATCTCAAATAGTTCTGTTTCGATATCTTCTTTTTTAACTTTGGCACTGTTGAAGAAAAATTCCTTGTTGCTGCTGATCGTAATGTCATATGTTTTTGGCTCTATTTTAGATGAACTTTTGCCGCTTGGAAGGGTAAGTTCGATCTTTTCTAAAGCAATAAACGATGATATCGTAAGCACGATCGCCAAAAGCACAAGCATGATATCAATGAGCGGCACGACATTGATGCCCTCAACTTTTCTTAAAGACCGCATCTTCCCACTCACTTATTGCGATATCAACTTTTCGCATCAACCCGCCATAGACCATCGTCGCAGGAATCGCCACCAAAAGGCCTGCGGCAGTGACTTTTAGGGCCAGCGCAAGGCCGACGATCACTTTAGAAGTATCAAGTGCCCCTCCGCTCATACCGATCTCATAAAAGACCGCCATTATTCCGCCGACTGTACCCAGAAGCCCTACATAAGGGGCGTTTGAACTGATAAGCGAGATGATGGTGAGATTTTTTGTTGTTGCTCTTTCTATCTGATTTTTACTCTCATAACTGTCAAAATCAATATTTCTAAAAAATCTCCACCGCTCCATTGCAAATCCAAAGACCAAGACACTCATGCAAAAAAGTATCCCCAGCGTGCCGTAATCGACTGCATATTTTAACTGTTCCAAGCAAATCCTTTAACTGTAATGATATTCGTTATCGATTACTAATGAAATCATATCCAATAGAAACTTAAAAATTTATGATTATGATAGTATATATCATTTTTAAGTTTCCCTCGTTCCCGCGGTCTCCGGAGGAATGCATACTGACATACAAACATTTCAATCTGCCATATTTTTTCATATACTATGAGAAAAGTTGATAAAATTATATTGCTTCCTAAAAAACAAGGAAAATAAGCAAATGAAAAACAATATCAACATGTCAAACATTGAAGATTATCTTTGCATGTTTGCTTCTAAAAACGACATATTTAATGATATTGGTTGGGTAGAACCTATTTTTATCACGATGGTTAGGGCTTACCAAAACAATAAAAATATTGATATTTTTACAGATTCAGGCTATTTAAAAAATATGATCAAGCGAGATTACAAGCAAAATAAAACATATACTCCTATAGAAAAGGTGCACAACAGAAACGGTCTAGACAAAATTTCAAGTCATTTAGCAGAAATTATGTCAAAAAATTTTACCAAACTCTCTTCTGATGATACAAAAGATTTAAAAGATTATCTGCAATACCTTTTTATAGAGCTTATGAACAATGTAGCAGACCATGCCCACTCTGAAGTCGGTGGATATGTAATGGCTCAATACTATCCTAAAAACAAAAAAATACAATTTGCCGTAGCGGACAGGGGCGTCGGTTTTCTCAGTAATTTAAAACTAAAATTCAGTGTAGAGACCGAGGAAGAGGCTATTTATAAAGCTTTGGAAAAAGGTGTTACCGCAACCCTCCAAAAAATGTACGGACATGAAAAAAATGCAGGCTTTGGACTATACGCAATGTTTGAGATCTTAAAAATGACGGGAGGGAGATTTGTAATCATCTCAAACGATACTTTGCTCAGATATGAAAACGGCTCTTTACAATCTAAAAAGCTAGACAATCATTGGAGGGGTGTTGTCGTAGCATTTGAATTTGACGAAGCAAATATAAACTACGACATGGATCATTTTAAAAGAAATTATTTATGGAGTGAGATTATAAACGATGAAGATGAGGACTACTTTTAAGCAGACCTCTCTTTGGAGTACTTTATAACAAAGTTTATCGTGTCTTTTATGCCTTGAGTCTCATTCACAAGTCTTACTTTGCCCCTGATATACTCTATACCGAAAGCCCTTATAAAAATTCCGAAAAACTCATCTATAAAGGATTGCGTAACCTGTTCCACTCCACCAAAATCAAGCGTTACGCTATTCCCTTTGTCAAGCTCTTTTTTCATAAGCTTTCTTATGATCTCGCCAGCACCTCTTGAACCAACAAACTCAAAACCGCCGGTTTCTTTTTTTATGTTGATTACCACTTGATGCCTCCTTTTTAAAATTACGGAAGTTTATCCAAAATTTTTAAATACTTCTAGACAATATAACATAACTAAACATAAACCAAACCTTACTTTTTCGTTTCATTGGATAAAATCCCCCTCGCTTCTACGGTCTCTGTGGAAGCGAGCGAGGGGTAAAAACAATATAACTCTTCTTTGATCCGCTTCTTCCGGCCTGAAACAAAAAATACTGCATAAGCTCTATTTGAATTCAGATTTGATTCATATCTATGTTATATAATCAATTCAATAAAAATTTACGAAAAAAGGCTATCATGAAAAAACTGCTGTTCTTTGTTTTGTTCACGCTCTCTTTGACGGCACAAACCCTTAGCATGCAAGAGTGTGTGGACCAAACATTGACACACCATCCTGATATAAAAATTTTTATGCTCAAAGTTGCACAAAGCGAGGAGAGCTACACCGTATCGCGCTCGGATTACCTGCCCCAGATCACCCTGCTGGGCGAATACAACCCGCAGCGCACTTACGTCTTACAGCAATCCGGGCAATTTGACACCGTCAATGATGACGGCTGGTCTATCAGCGCGATACTGAAACAGAAAATTTGGGACTTTTCAAAAACAACTTCCCTCACGGAAGCCTCTGAGATAGAACAACAGATCGCAGGACTTTCTTTAGAAGATGCCAAAGCGGTCATGGCATACAAAATCAAATCCCTCTATGCCCTCATGGTGCTCCAGCGTGAAGCCATTGAAGTCCGGCACAAAGATGCAAAAGCCAAAGAAGCACTTTATAGGCAAGCGCTGGGATTTCATAAGCAAGGCCTTAAAACAAAGGCTGACATGGCTCGGTTTAAAGCTGCCTACCATCTTGCCAAAGAAGAGCTTGAGATAGCGAAGGCTTCTTTTGACAAATCGCGTAACACCATGGCGCTTTATGCCGATATGCCTATCAAAAAAGATGTCAAACTCGATACCGGGATCATCAAATCCGGCGATATCACCTTGAAAAAAACCTATGCATTAAAGCATCAAGCGCTCAAAGACAACCTCCAGATCAAAATCGCATCAAAGCAGATCAATAAAAACCAAAAGCTCCATCAAGCCGCCAAAGCAAGCCATTTTGGTTCTATCGATGCTATCGCATCGCATACGCAAACAGATATGCTTAACAGATACGACACCAATGTGATCGGAGTGACCCTGAATGTCCCGCTTTATAGCGGCGGGCGTCTTAGTGCAGAAGAACAGCGCATGCAGATCGAAACAAACGTGGCGCGAGAACAGCTTGCATCCAAAGCCATTGCCCTGAAGGAAGAACTTGAAAACCTTTTTCTTGATCTTGAAAGCTACCAAGAGAGCATAAAAGCCAAAAAAGCACAACTGGTTTCTGCCAAGGAAGCCCAAAAGGTAGTAGATGCCCGATACAAAGAGGGGTTGTCTACGTATGTAGAAGTGCTTGATGCTGCGTCTTTTTTACTGGGTGCACAATTGGGATTGCTTGAAATCGGGTATAAACAACGCGTCACGCTCAATCGTATAGATTATCTTACAGGAAAAATAAAATGAAAACATGGGCCAAATACACTATAGCCATTTTGCTTATTGCAATAGGGGGGGCACTTTTTTACTTCAAGGCATATATACCCAAAACAACTTTCAAAACGACCACTCCAAAACAAGGAAAAATTGAAGTAAAAGTGTTCGGCATCGGCGAAGTCGGTGCAAGAGATATCTATCCGGTCGGCTCTCAAATGGGCGGGAAGATTTTAACTCTTTTAAGCGATCAGGGACAGTGGGTGAAAAAAGGAGAACTTTTGGCCACCATCGACCCTGTAGATCTGCCCCAGCTTCACGAAGAGGCAAAAATCGCTCTGCAAAAAGCAGCCAAAGAATCTACAGCACTGCAAAAAGAACTTGAAAATCTGCACGCGCAAAAGGAGCTTGCCCTGCTCACCTACGGGCGCTACAAAAAACTTAAAGAGCAAGGATACGTCTCGCAGGCCGAGTACGATAAAGCCAAAGCCGATCTAGATGGCATCAAGGCGCAAATGGCGGCAACACTGGCACGTATCGATTCGAGCAAAAGCGAAACAGCCCGTATGCAAAAAAATATCGATGCCCTCCATGAAAAGCTTTTACGTTTTAATGTGTATGCCCCCATCGACGGATACGTGATCTCCAAGGATGCCGAAGTTGCCCAAACCCTCACACCGTCGCAGACTATATTTCGCATCGTAGATCCCAAAACAGTCTGGATAAAAGCCTATATCGACGAACGCATCAGCGGAAAAGTAAAAAC
>JAUPLS010000150.1 GCA_030836805.1 Campylobacterota bacterium
AAAAATACCCCTGCAGTAACCATTGTTGCAGCATGAATCAGTGCAGATACGGGAGTAGGGCCTTCCATTGCATCTGTTAGCCAAGTATGAAGCGGGAATTGTGCTGACTTACCCATGGCCCCTATAAAAAGTGCCAAAGCAGCTGTAGTCAAAATGATTTCACTAAGATGTGGAATTGCTGCAAATACTTCATCATACTGAAGCGATCCTACGTTCCAATAAAGAATAAAAATGCCCACAAGCATACCAAGGTCTGCAATGCGGTTTACAATAAATGCTTCATTTGCAGCCCATGAGGGTGAAATAGAAGGGTTTTCTTCTCTTGTCTGGTCAGGCTTGTGATACCAAAATCCAATAAGCAGCCAAGAACAAACACCTACGCCTTCCCATCCTATAAAGAGGCCCGCAAAATTATCACTCATGACAAGAACCATCATAGAAAACACAAAGGCAGAAAGATATGAGAAAAATCTATTAAAACTCCTATCGTGATCCATATATCCAATCGAATACACATGGACTACGGTTGAAACCAGCGTAACTACGCTCATCATTGTTACAGAAACTTGGTCGACAACGAATCCAAATGGTATAAACAAGTCACCCATGCTGATCCATTCCATCATTGTCACATGAATCGGCGCACCTGTTTGATACACATGATATGCAAGCGTCAACGACGCAGCCATCGATACAAAAAGTAATGCGGAAGAAACAATACCGACAAACATCTGCCTTGGACTCATGCCGAATAAAGCTGCAAACAATGAACTAATTAACGGTGCAAATAGTGCTAAATATACTAAATTTTCCATTATTACCCTTTCATAGTCGTGAGCTCATCAAGATCAAGACTTCCCTGTTTTTTATATAATACAATCAAAATACCCAACCCTACTGCGACTTCACTTGCTGCAATTGCGATTACAAAAAACGCAAACATTTGACCGGTCAAGTCATTATAATAGTGCGAAATAGCTGCAAATGCGATATTTACTGCATTAAGCATAACCTCTGTTGCAAAAAAAAGCATCAACAGATTTCTTCTTCTTAATACTCCCACCAATCCTATAGAAAAGAGCAGTGCGGAAACGATAAGGTAGTGACTAAGTCCTATCATTTTACGTCCTTTTGTGTCAAAATTTCTTCATCTACACTCATATCCTGCGTAAAACTTTGATCCATTTTTTTACCTGCAAGAATAATTCCCGCGATCATGGCAACCAAGAGCATTACGGCTGCCACTTCAAACGGAATAAGATATTTGGTAAAAAGCACAATACCTACATCTTGCGCATTACCTGCTTCCGGATGCATCGGATAAAGTGCTTGTATCTTTTCACTAAATATAGGTGCTGCAAACATGAGCACCAAAACCAATGCGCTCATGCCCCCTAAAATAAATACCAATGCTGAATTTGTATTTTTCTCTTTCACCTCTCTTGTTGCATCAAAAAACATCATCGCAAACGAATAAAGCGCCATCACGGCACCTACATATACGATCAGTTGGACAACACCAAGAAAATCTGCCCCCAAAATAAAAAAGAATCCTGAAATCAGCACCATTCCTGATGCCAAAGATGTCATCGCATACAATACATTTTTACTCATTACAGTGATCAAAAAGAGTATCACCGTTAAAACCGAAAATAGATAAAATGCTATTTGTTCATACATTTATACTCTCCTTAATACGCTAGTGGCGTTTTTTTAATATGATCATCTGCATAAGGCGTCACTGCACCAAATCCATCATATTCTTGTTGCAAATTGAGTTTATCAATCGGTGTTAGCATATCTTCAAAAAGTGAGAAACTTGCCCTTTGTTCGGAAGCATTTTCGTATCTGGAGCCGTGGACAATTGCAAGCTCAGGACAAACCTCTGCACAATATCCGCAAAAAATACAACGGCCAAAATTAATGGTGTACTCGCTCACTTCTTTGCGCTGATTTTCATCGTAACGCGTATCCATACTAATACAGTTCGAGATACAGATTTTTTCACAAAGTCCACATCCTATACATCTATAGTGTCCGCTTTCAAGAAGTCTGAGCATATCATGTATTGCTCTATACCTTGGAGAAATGGGAAGTTTTTCAAGTGGATACTTAACCGTATGCAATTCTCCGCGAAAAAGCGAATTGACCATTTCTCTAAGCGTCACCCAAAGTCCCACAAAAAGTTCACCCTTAAAGGTTCTTTTGACTACCTGCTTGAATTTATCAAAACTACGAGTAGGTGTTTGACCCAAATCGAGCATTCTATAATTTTGCATACCGACATTTCTGTTTTTAAATTGTTCTAAGCCCATCTCTTTCTCCTCCTTACACCATTATCACGATACCGGTGATAACCACATTGATCACTGCGATCGGCATCAATACTTTCCAGCACAACCACATCAATTGATCTGGCCTAACATGAGGCCATGATGCTCTTACCCATAACATAAGGAAAAAAACAAATGCGATTTTAAGAATAATAGCCAGCCATCCCGGAAGAAACAACATGTCATTATAGCCACCCATAAACACGACCGCCGTAAGTACTGAAATGGTGATCATGTTTGCATATTCCCCTATAAAGAACATTCCCCATCTCATGCCGGAATATTCAGTTGCATACCCTGAAACAACTTCAGCTTCATGTTCCAAAAGGTCAAACGGCGTTCTATTTGTTTCTGCAAAACCGCCAATCAAAAAAAGCACGAATGCCACAGGCTGAGTAAACATCAGCCATGCATGCTCACTGCTATAGCTATTGAAATCAACCAAAGAGAGTGATCCTACGATCATAATGGGTGCCAATATTGAAAGGCCTGTAACAACTTCATAACTTAAAAACTGGATTGCTGTTCTTGCAGCACCGATAATTCCCCACTTATTTGCTTGCGCCATACCTGCAAGCAAGGGCCCGTAAAGCCCTGCGGCCATCATGCCAAGTACAAATAAAATACCAATATTGATATCTGCTGCCACAGAGGGGACAAATGTACCTCCAAGCAGCGGTATCCATGAAGGAATCGTAAAATCTGGGAATACGGGAACAGCAGAAAGTGCTATAAATGCTGTTGCTGCTGTGATAGCCGGAGCAAGTGCAAAAATCAACCTATTGGCATTTTGAGGAATAATATCTTCCTTGGTAAACAGCTTGATTCCATCTGCCAAAATTTGCATTAGCCCATAAGGCCCCACATGCATTGGCCCCAACCGGCGCTGCATAAATGCAAGGACCTTTCTTTCCAAATAGGTACCAAATCCTGCTACCGCTGAAATGATTGCCAAAATAATAATGGCTTTGATAACTATACCTAATGTTGTTGCTTCCATCGCATTACACCTTTCTTATTGTTACATTTTTATATCTTGAACCACCAAAGAGTTCATAGACATTTTGGGCACTTTTAAAATCAGGCACCTTTACAATATCGCCCAAGATTTTATCGTCTGCTATCACATCCAATACAATACTTCCATTTTCAAACACTACTTCCGCCTTTTCTCCCAAGCTTTCCGCTTTAGCTCTACTTGCATAAAGTGCAAAAGGCTCAAAAATTTCATGTGCTTTATCTGTAAAATCACTAAATTGTCTTGCGGGATTGCATCTGTAAGCAATTTCTCCCTCCAGCGCATCTGCCTCATTAAACTTTTCAACTTTGGGCATTTGTGTTTCTTTGATTAGAATATCAAGAAGATATCCTCTGTTTTCAACTCCGTCATTTGTATACCCGTTGGATAGAGTATCAAATTCTACTGCCTTGAAACCTTTTGAAATCGGCAATTTTACAGTCCAGTCTATCGTCTCTTTGGGCGCTCCAATAAGCTCTCTGACAAGATCATTAAGCTCATAGCCCCCATATGCCAACGCCGCATTGGTAGGAACCACTCTTTTGGACATATTGGTCAATGTTCCTTCTTGTTGGTTCATTGCCGGCATATCCAAATCACCTTCGCCTAAAGCAGAGAGTTTAAAATCGCCATTTTCATTGTAGCCGATGGTATAGCCTTCTGCCTCATCATCAAGATCACAAATCAATGCAACACCCAATGCATTTGATTTTGGCGGCGCAATAACGACATTAACCGCAGAGGCCTTTTCGATAAGCGCTACAAGTTTTGCTAGGTTTTCTGCTTTTGGATGATAATAGAAATCTTCACCCACCATGAGAGAGAAAGCCTCTTTTTTGCTCATCATTTTTGCAAAAGTATCAGCAAAAACGCTACTCTCTTTACCCAAAAGCTCAACCAAACCATTTTGTTCAACTTCTATCTCTTTTTCTACCATTTCAGGCACTTTTTTCTTGACCTCTTTGGACTCACCCGTTTCTTCGTCTATCACCGTTTCAACGACTTCTTTCATCACTTTTTCTTTGATGGTTTCTTTATTGATGCGCTTAAAACTGTTTATGTATATTTTTACCTCTTCTGGAAGTTTTTCTTTATCTGCAAAAAGATCCAAGATAAGATAAAGCGCGGCTTCTTCCATTCCAGCTTTATGGATAAAACATTCAACTGATTTGCCGAAACTTGGAATCAACGTATCTCCAACCGGATGGAAATAAAGTCCGGCGCCTTTATTCATTTTTTGCACATTATTGAAAGCATATTTTAATCCCGGGCTGTCATTTCGGAGCGCCATGCCCACTGATATCACAAAATCGCTTTTTTTCATGATCGCATCTGCATCAGTGCTGTAAAGCGATTGACCCGAAGCTTCAGCATAGTGTGCTAAGAATTTTTGGAATGCTCTTACTTCCGGATTATAAAGCTTTAATCCCATTTTTTCTTTGAGTGTCTGCAACATAAGTGCTTCTTCATTGGTGATCACAGAATTAAAACGTATCGTTTTTGCTTTTTTAAATGCTTCAATCGCTTGAATAAAAGCTTTTTGATCTTTGATTGCGTCTCTATTTTCAAAATCATAGGCAAAACGGGCAGACCCATCAAGAGAAACATAATTCCATTCATTTGTAACACGATAAATCTTTTCGCTTCTATCTTCTATGGATGTTGGTTTGACTTCATAATAAATTTGAAATCCGTCACTAGAATGAGCACTGACGGCCGGTATACGTTTTAATTCCCACGCATTGGATTTATAAACAAAATCCCTGCTTGAAAGAGCGCCCACAGGACATACGGCAATACACTCCCCACAATCTGAGCAATTAGTGTAGCCTGTGCCATTGCTTGGTGCAATAACTGATTTTTGCAATTTATTCCACATTGCATAGGCATCTTTTGGCATTGTATCTTTATACGCCTTGTCTAGTTCTGCCCCTCCCCGTTTGACGGTTGTGAGCGCCGAATCTCCGATCATATCTTTGCAAACCGTTGTACAGCGCTCGCATACAATGCATAGACCTGCATCATAATGTAATACCGAGCTCCAGTTGGCTGTTTCTCTTTTGGTATCTGGAATCATATAACTTTGTGAATCTACTCCCAATTCAAGTGTATAGTTTTGAAGCTCACACTCTCCACTTTTGTCGCATACCCCACATTGTAACGGATGGTTGACATCATAAACCTCCATGATTGCCCTACGCTCTTCAAGAATATTTGGTGTCTGCGTAACAATCTCCAACCCTTCTTTCACTTTTGAATTGCATGCGTATACTTGTTTGCCATCAGCCTCTACCAGACAAAGGCGGCATGCCAACGTCGGTGAACATCGTGTCAAATAACAAATTGCTGGAATAAAAACATCGTTTGCACGTGCAGCATTAAGGATATACTCACCCTCTTTTGTTTTATATTCTTTCCCGTCTATTGTTATAGTAATCAAGTTTTCTACTGCTTTTGCATCACTCATCTTAGCTTCTTCCTACTCTTTCAAATTCTAACCTGCTAAACCTGTAAGAGGATAGCAAGGCGCTACTTAATCCCATATCAAACGTTGGATTAAGCGCAATCGTCCCCTTCATAGATGTATCAATCTTAAACATTCTAACAATAAGTACTCAGTCTATTGTGAAAGCTTTGTGATCGCCTTCTAGAAGCTTTGTAACCAGAGCAAATTGTTGAGAACCCCAAAGCACCGCTTCACTGTTGGGAAGATCGCATTTTTCTGTAAATGGCGAAAATTGTTCTGCACGGTTGCAGCAATAAACTATAGCACCGTCAAACTCCTCTATTTCAGACACCTCTTCAAATATTTCATCCGTTTTAACACTTATGGGCTGGAGCACATAACCTCTATTTTCGTTGCCGACAAGATCAAAAGTGTCAGGCAAATTGTCAAATTCTACACACTTGAAGCCTTTATTCTGCGGAAGCTCTTTCGTGTAATCAATGGTATATGTCGCCTTCAGCCCCAATGCATTGGCAATATCGTTTAAGATATAGCCTCCATAGGGTAATGCTACATGCATAGGCACAACACGCTTATCGAAGGTTGTAAGCGTTCCTTCTTGCTGATTCATTGCAGGCATATCCAAATCGCCTTCGCCTAAAGCACTCAGCGTAAAATCTGCCAAAACATTATAGCCTACCGTTGCCCCCTCAATCTTATCATCCAATTCACAAATCAAAGAAATACCCATTGCGTTGCCTGCGGGCGGTATACACAATACATTAAATCCCGCATATTTTTCAAGCAATGCAATTATTTTTGCAATATGAGTAGCGCGCGGGTGGGCATAAAGATCTGCTCCTACGATCAATGAAAAGCCAGATTTTTTACTGAGTGACTGCTTGAGTGCAAACAACTCCTCCTCGCCCACATTGCATTCTGCGCTCAAATTGCCTATATCCAAATCATCTAAAAAGCTTCTAATACTTTCGGGAAGTTCTGTTTCTTGGAGTAAAGCCTCTGCCAACAATGCCACAACGCCCTCTTCGCTGCCGGCTTCATATTTGATAAACTGGGTTACGATATTTTGTATTTCCGTGTCTTCTATTGGATGCAAATAAGCTACTCTTGCCCTATGCCATTTGCTTGCCATATTGATATGGTATTTAACTATCGGTGCATCATCATTGATTTTACTGCCTAAAACGATGATTCCTCTTGACTGAGAGAGTGCCTTGAGTGTCCCATTATAAAGATTTTTTCCGCTTACTAAACTATAAGCGTGCATAAATTTTTGATAGGCTCTTGCCTCGTGAGAAATAAGTTTATAGCCGTAATTTTCTTTAAGCCTCTGCAGGATATACGCTTCTTCATTGGATATCGTACTTGAAAAAAGGATACTTCCTGTATTCTCAAATGCCTTAACTGCCGCCTGAAATGCTTTTTCATCTTTGGCAACCCCTTGATTGGCATAATCAAAACCGAATCTGGCCGCACCACACATGCTCGTAAACTCATAGTTGTTGGTTACGCGATAAATCTTGTCACGCTTCACCTCATAATACATTTGACAACCGCCGCCACAATGAGGGCAGGAACTGGGTATTTTGTCCAGTTCCCATGCATTGGAAGTATACTTAAAGTTCGTACTCACCAATGCGCCGACAGGACACACAGCTGCTGCTTCTCCGAGCGAAGCATAATTTTTTTCTTTTTTGACATTGACAATAGAAGAGGAATATCCTCCAAATTTGACTTGCAGCGCCTCATCGCCTGTAATCTCCGTGGAAACCCTCACACACTTTTCGCACATAATGCAAAGCGAAGGATCGTAGGAGACATGTCCCCAATTCTCTACCGGCCTAGACTGGTCCCTTGCTGTAAAGTTTTGTTCTTTGATATCAAATTCTGTCGTTTTATTTTGAAGGTCACACTCTCCGCTTTTATCACATACCCCACACTCCAAAGGATGATTGACACCATAAAGTTTCATAATATTTTGACGTTCTTTATAAAGTGCATTGTTTTGCGTGTGAATGACTGCGCCGTCGGTTGCTTTTTCTTGACAGGAAAGGATAAATCCGTCTACCCCATCCACATTCACCATGCACATTCGACATGACCCTATGGGAAGTACTTTAGTCAGATAGCACATTGTCGGAATATAGATACCATTTTCTCTGGCTATCTCCAGTATGGTTTTTCCGAATGTACTATGGCACACTTTGCCGTCTATCGTTACAGTGATCTCTTTATCTTTATAAGCAAAATTATGTACATTCATTTTATACCGCCACCATAGAAATGTAATAACAACGCATACATCTTTCTGCCTCGGCTATCGCTTCTTCGCCGCTAAAGCCGAGGTTTACTTCTTTATTGTTTGTCTTTCTCTCATCTATACCCAGTTTTTCACTTACTGCGCGAGGCAGTCCGGGCATCCATCCTGTAATTTTTTCATTTTTATCATATACTTTGAGTTTGGTCAGATGGTCTTCCATGATTTCATCATCTGTAAGGCTTATTTTTCCCTCATAGATATAACGCGATATCACCGAAGCTGCCCTTTTTGCCTGCCCCACTGCATTTACTATCGTCATTGGCCCATACTCACAATCTCCGGCCGCAAAAAGTCCGGGACGCGAAGTCATATAATCCTTGCCGTTTGTCAAAAGCGTATTCCATGAAGTAAGCTCAATATTCCACTCTTCTGGAATCAATTGTAAATCGGCCGCCTGAGATACCGCCGGAATAAGGTAATCACACTCTATTTCAAAATCTCCGCCTTCTATTTTCACAAGCTCTGCCCTTCCGCCGTTTGGATCAGGAACCAACTCAAAACGGTTGACTTTAAGCCTGGTAATCTTCTCGCTATCATCATAGATTTCTTCTACGGCGGAGTGGAAAATAAACTCAACCCCCTCTTCTACGGCCTCATGATATTCCTCATAGGTTGTATTGCGGATGATCGTTTTTTCATCGCGGCGGTAGAGCATAATTACTTTTTTTGCTCCTTCGCGGATAGAACATCTTACCACGTCCATAGAGGTAAATCCGCCGCCCACGCACACAACAACTTTGTCCTTAAGCTGATTGGATGCAGATTCACCGATTTTATATTTATTCCAAAGATTGACCTGATCAAGCATTGCAATTGCTCCCCAATATCCACCCATTTTTGGATTTTCATTATTGGCGTATACTTTCTTTGAGAGTCTTGTTCCAAAAGCCAAAAGAGTTGCGTCATACTCTGCATCTATTTCCTTCAGGCGTTCAGCATTTACACGATGATTGCTATATACATCTACTGCCTCCAAAGAGGTTACAAGCTCTATGTCTTTATTGTATTTGCCTATGGGCATTCTATACTCAGGAACACCCACTGCTACTTCGCCTCCAAGCACCGGCAGTTCTTCAAAAATATCTACCTTAATGCCTTCAAGTGCCAAATAATAAGCTGCAGTCAGTCCTGCCGGGCCAGCACCGATAATGGCTACCTTCTTTCCATCATTTCTTAATGGCTTAGGCGCATACGGATGGTGCCAAGGCAAACCATGATCCGCCTCATAGTCTGCACCCATTCTTTTAAGCTCCATGATGGAAATGGGCTCATCAAGATTTGCGCGACGGCAGGCATCTTCACACGGATGGGGACAGACACGTCCACAAGTATGGGCAAGCGGCATCGTTTGTCTCGTTGCAGCCAAGGAATCCCCAAACATCATATCCCTTACTCCTTCGATATAAGCAGGTATATCGACATGGGAAGGACACATATCGGTACAAGGAGCAGTTACTTTTGCAATATAGGTGGTATCCCCTCCATAATGCTTTGATGGTTTTTGTTGATTGATCGCATCATCAAATTGATCTTTATAGTGCTCCATCAAATCCAAAATAGGTTTAGGTACCGTTTTGCCTATTTCACATTTAGAGGTCATCATCATCGTCTGACTGATCTCCTTTAAATGCACAATATCATCATGCGAACCTTCTCCGCGTGCTATTTTATCAAGCAAATCATAAAGAATTCTTCCGCCCCATCTGCCCGGAGCACAACGTCCACATGCTTCAGAATATTGCTGATACTGGGCTGCATACTGTGATGCCAATTCAACGGCATCAATGTCTTCATCAAAGATAGCCACACCATCCCATCCAATGAACGCTTTTGAATCCCTATCCCCATGATAGGTTTCGGGCAATTTAAATGCAGATCCACTCAACTCGTCTGAAGATTTACCGCGATTATCGATAAACTCATCCCTCCAAGTAGAGAATACAATCTTTGACATTATTCGGCCTTCTCTTCAACTTTTTGAGCACTTTGTTCTGCATTTTCCTGTGCTGCTTTTATTTTCTCCTGACGCTCTTTTTGTATCTGCGGAGTAGCTTTTTTTACAACAATCGTCCAGTCAACTTCATTAAATTTAAGGGAGTTCATAAGATCGTGTCCATTCGCCTTGATGACATCGGCGCTTTTTTGGATAGAAGAAAAATCTCCTACCTCAAAAAGAAATATCCCTACTTCTGCGACATTGAGTCCTTTATCGATAAGCTCAACCATTCTATCGTAGAAATCATCTTTTAGATGTCTCAAATCATATCTTTTCATATTTGCTCTCCTTAACGATCCACTTCACCAAATACAATATTGGTTGTACCAATAATGGTTACAACATCTGCAATGTATGTGCCCACTAAAATCTCTTGCAAAAGTCCCGTATGGAAAAAACTAGGTGCTCTACATTTGAGCCTATACGCATACGGCTCTCCTTCTGATTTAATGTAAAAACCAAGTTCGCCTTTTGGTGACTCCGTAGGGGCATAGACTTCTCCTTTGGGGGGCCTCATGCCCTGTGTAACCAACACAAAGTGCTGCATCAATGCATAGTTCTGTGTCATAATCTCTTCTTTGGGTGCAGAGATATATTGGGGCGCATGCGCCATGAGTTGAGGTTCGGTCTCAAAATACATAGGAATAAGTTGCTTGAGAATTTTTACCGACTCTTTCATTTCTTCCATGTAAAGTCTATAGCGCCCATAAGAGTCGCATCTGTCACTTACAGGTATATCAAAATCCAATTCAGAATAAAGCTCATACGGCTCCTCTTTTCTGATATCATATTTAATCCCGGATCCTCTAAGCATCACTCCCGTACAACCCCAATTGAGCGCATCTTCTCCTGAAATAACCCCAACATTTTCCAAACGCATTTTCCAAATTCGGTTTTCTGTAAGCAAATCTTCATACATTTTGATTGCTTCTGGCATTTTTTCAATATACATGGCCAATTTTTCAGTCCAACCTGCCGGCAAATCAAGCGGTACCCCACCGATACGTACCGCTGAATGGGTCAATCTTGCACCGCAATAGTCTTCCATCAAATCCATTGCAAACTCTCTCTCGCGGAAAGCATACAGGAAAACCGACATAGCGCCCACATCAAGTGCATGTGTTGCCAAAAAGAAAAGGTGAGAAATGATACGGTTGATCTCGAGTAGCATTGTTCTGATCACCTGCGCTCTTCTGGGGGCCTCTATGCCAAGCAGTTTTTCGACTGCATGGGCATAAGCATAATTGTTTGAAGTTGATGCAATATAATCGAGCCTGTCGGTTGTAGGCAAAAACTCATTATAAGTCATATTTTCAGCCATTTTTTCGATACCCCGATGCAAGTACCCGATATCAGGGTAGGCTTTGGTAACAAGCTCTCCATCAAGCTCAAGCACCAGCCTGAGCTGGCCATGCGCAGAAGGATGTTGTGGACCAAAGTTGATGACCATTGTGTTGTCGTCTCGCTCAAAATTAAGGTTTTCAAAAAATGGGGTTAATTTATTTGGCTGTTGCATCTTTTCTCCCTACTTTCTCTCATCTAATTGCTTAGATGATTTATTGTAATTTACCATGAAAGTTTCGCTATATTCGATCGGCTGTTCAGTCTCGCCGCCGGAAATATCTGCACCAAACGGTACCTCATATCCTATTCTGGAGAAACGCTTTGTGTCATATCTATCTATACGCGCGGGGTCCCTATTTTCCGGCCCTATAATATTTCTATATTCTTTTCCGAAGATCTTATCAACCTCATACCATGAAGCAAATTCATCCCCCTGCAAAGGATATGTTTTAAGAAGAGGATGCCCCTCCCAATCATCAGGCATGATAATTCTTTTGAGGAAAGGGTGATTGTTTACTTTGATGCCAAACATATCGAACATTTCTCTTTCTGCAAAATTGGCTGACTTGAAAAGAGGAACGATACTTTCAATTGCCTCATCTTTTTTGATACGGCATACTACTCTTACTCTTTTGGCTTCATTTATATTTAAAAGCTGATAAAAAAGTTCAAACTCACCTTCTTTTGCAAGATAGTCAACCGCACTCTGTTCTGAACATTGGGTGTATCCACATTGCTCTTTGAGTATTTTTATCACTTGAAAATTTTCTGTCGCTTCTATGTGCATGACAAGTTGGCCCACTTGAATATAAGCTTCTTTAACTTGTGCCCCCAAAGCAGCAACCACTTTTTCAAAATGTGTTCCTTCTTCTACCGCTTCTTTAGGCACGCGCGGAGCTACCCAAAATCTATCTGTATAGTAAGATTTTGCCTGGACATTATCTTTTGGCGTATACTTTCTCATTACACTAACCTCAAGTTTTGTTTTTTGTTTTTCTTCATATCGGCTGATTCTTTACGAATTTTCTTTTGGAGCATCATCAATGCATACTGGAGTGTTTCTGGCCTTGGAGCACATCCGGGCAGATAAATATCTACCGGTACGATACGATCTACCCCCTGAACCGTTGCATAAGTATTGAACATACCGCCGGTATTGGCACAGGAACCCATCGAAATAACCCATTTTGGTTCTGTCATTTGATCATACAGCCTTCTGGCAAACTCTGAATGTTTTTTAGAGAGTGTTCCTGCCAGAATCATCACGTCAGCTTGTCTGGGAGAGGCCCTAAAGATAGTTCCCATTCTATCAAAATCATAACGGCTTGCCCCCGATGCCATCATTTCGATCGCACAGCATGCCAAACCATAGGTCAATGGCCAAAGCGAATTCGAACGTCCCCAATTTACGAGTTTGTCAACCG
Source organism: Campylobacterota bacterium (assembly GCA_030836805.1). GTDB lineage: Bacteria > Campylobacterota > Campylobacteria > Campylobacterales > Sulfurovaceae > Sulfurovum. The sequence goes on from JAUPLS010000150.1 coordinate 12,903, forward strand.
ACGTTAATGCGATCGGCAAGCCTGCCGATGAGGCATAATTTACTTGATGCTGTGCCATTCTAGTGCTCCTTTCTTCCATGCATATACAAAACCAATTGCGAGTAACAAGATAAATAGTATCATCTCTACAAACCCAAACCAACCAAGCAATTTAAAATCAATCGCCCACGGGAACATAAAAATAATCTCAACATCAAACAAAATAAACAAAAGTGCTATCAAATAAAATTGAGAAGAGATAGTATTGGGCTGCTTTGTTACTTCAGGTCCACATTCATATATAGTAAGTTTGAGTTTTTCAGTATCAAGCCTTGCAAGCTTTCTGCTGACAAAACGTGCTAAAAAAAGCGTTGCAGGAAATGCAACTGCCGTCAACGCAAATAGAACAAATACACCAAAATACGGATGTTCTGTAATTACATGAGTCATCATAAATCCCTTTTTTTGTCATTCTTCTTAAAGATGGAGCATGTCCCGCAAGGCACTTTCTGCCCACTTTCGCATTCCCTCACCCCAGATTCCTCCCATACTAACGCACGCCTATCAACATAGTGCATTGCACCATGCATGAGAGTATTCTCAGAATATTACTTTCATATTATCTAAAAGAGTATTAAAGTGTTTTGGTGTTTGAATGCTTTAAAAAATTAGTTTTAGGTGTGTAACCATGCGAAACAAAGAAAAAGGCGAATCTATTTCAAAAAGAAAAGAATGGATACAATCCAAATTTCCTATTGTGGGCGATAAATCATGACTTTTGATCGCCTATCCCAACAAAAAGATTTTAAAAACCTATTCAAAAATTAGATTTTGAACCCCATACTCTTTTCTCCTTCAAAACTAGAACCCATTTCCTTTTCTATCTCTTCAAAAAAATCCTGCATTGTAAAGAGACTCTCTTCGCGCACAGCTACTTTATAGGCTGTATTTTTAAGGATAAGGCTGATTTGCCCCCCGGTAAGCTCGTGTGCCGCAAGCGTATTGACGTCAAAACCATCTTCATACTCTGCATTTTGAGGAAGCATAAACTGCCAAAGCTTCAGCCGTTCTCTTTTGCCTGGTTTTTTAAATTCTATTTTATGGTTAAAACGTCGCGAAAAAGCCTTATCAATATTACCGAGCAGATTGGTTGTGGCAATCAGTATGCCTTCAAACTTTTCTATCTGTTCAAGAAAAATATTTTGCATCTGGTTGTGCATCTTGTCTGCACTGCTTGCCAAACCTTCGCTTCTTGAGCCTAAAAATTGATCGGCTTCATTCAGCAGCAATATAGGTTCAACTTTGGCTTTTTGGCTCAACTCCTTAAAATCATCAAATATTCTTCGCACATTTTTTTCACTCTCCCCTACATACATAGAGAGGATCTTGGAGCAGTCAAAAGACAAAATAGGTTTTTTAAGCGTTTTTGCCAAACTCATAGCCGTCATCGTTTTCCCTGTGCCCGGAGGTCCATAAAAGATGATCCGCGCATCAATCCCTTTGCGTTTATCTTTGATGCCCCACTCTTTGAGTTTTTTAAATACCTCTTTGTCAACCTGCTTGATCAATGTGTTGAGTGTTTCCCTTGTTTTGGGATGCAGTACCACATCCTCAAGTGTTGTTGCGGGCTTAAGATATTCAAAAAGCTCCTGCTCCTGCACCAAAGCATCCAGTTTGAGTTTGGTAACTTTATTATTTTTAGTAGGATGAATGATGCGCTGCATTACTTCTTCTTGGAGATAAAATGAACGGCTTACCCCCCCAAACATATTAAGGATCTCTTCATAATCAATAATATCTTCGGTAATAAGTTTTGCGCCGTCTTCAAGCAATGCACGGTTTTTTATCTTCTCATATTCGTCAAAACTGATGAGCTCTATAAGCGTATTCATATCTCTAAACTGTCCCTCTCCCCCGCTGTACTCCTCTTTAAGGAGTGCCAAAAAGAGGCGTTTTTCTTTTTCATCAAGCCTTTTTTCTTTAAAAAACTCCTCAACAACAATGGGTGTTTGGGTCATCTTCACACGCTCCTCTATACGAGCAGTCAAAAGTGTCAATTTATTTTTTAAGCGCCCGATACTGAGTGAATTGTCTGCGAGCCCTTGTTTGTATGTGGCTATTTTATGAAGCAGCGTTACCATGTCAAACTGATCCTGAAGGTATTCAAGATGATCGGTGTAGGGCTTTACTTCAGGAAGAAATATCTCCAAAGATCCCTCTTCAAGCAGACGCAGCAAAGAGATGCTTGGAGCTATCGAGACATTTAACAATTCAAGCTGTGAAGCCTCATGGGCTTTTGGCTGGCCGAAACTGATTTGAATGATCCAGCCTAGGTCCAAAAGATTTTTTACCAACGCCAGCCTCTTGAGATAGACATAATCTTTCTGCGAAAAAATTTCTTGAAGCATCTCCAACACTGAAACCTCTTCAAGCCCTTTCACGTAACGTCTGCACACATATTGAATAAGCTCCGCTTCCTCTTTGGTGCACTTAAGATGCTCATAAATCGATGCTTTGCTGACATCTTCTGCTTCGATAAAATCAATAAGGTGTTTCAATAAAATTCCTATTTTTTCTTTGAGTATAACAAAGATTTGCTATACTTTGACTAAGACAATCCATTCATAAGGGACAAAAGACGCGCAGGCGGCAAAGATGGTGAGTATATTTTTATATTTAAATTCATAAAACTATAATCTCTTTGCCTGTTGTGCCAAAAGTGCACAATAAGCTTGCGCAATAACAATATACTCATGTCATTTTTAAATACAATTTTTTATAAACCTTATCAGACACAACTGCGTGTCACTTCAGCCAATGGGTTTCATCTGCGGCCCGTAGCCTCTTTTGCCAATATAGCAAAACGGTTCCCCTGCCGCATCTGGGCCTCCTTTAAAAATAAAAAAGCCGATGCCAAAAACATTAATGCGCTGCTTTCACTTTCATTAGATACACAAGACTGTTTTACGCTTACCGCCCAGGGCAGAAAAGCAGAAGAAGCGCTTGAAGCATTGACGGAACAATTTTCTTTTCTGATGCAAAATGACCCAGAACCATACAAAATACAAAAAGAAAAAAACCTCTATGAAGGCAGTGGAGTCGAAGGTGAAATCATTGCAGACGGTATCGCTGTAGCCAGGCTGCACAACCATTCCACGCAAGAAATACTGACAGAAAACAGATTGGGCTTTCAAGATGCACTTAAAGAGAGCCTGCAAGAGCTAGACATGCTTCACTCCCTGCACCAAACAGCTTCTAGCGGAAGTATCTATCTTGCGCAAAAAGAACTGCTCAAGACACTGGCACAAACCAATAATACCTTAAAAGATTTTGAAGATGCCATCGCAGATGCTTCACATTCCCTCAAAGGAACCCCGATAGAAGCCAAAATAAGTGATTACCGGGATCTCCTTTGGCGTATCAAAAAACACTTAGGTGCTGAAGAAAAATTAATACTTCCGGCTACACCTTTTATTCTTGTCGCAGACGATCTTCTTCCTGGCCATATAGAACAGTTGACACAAAGTCAAGCGCAAGGCATTGTCCTCAAAAAAACCTCTTTACGTTCGCATACTGCCATTTTGTTGCGTGCAGCGGGGATACCTTCACTTATAATTGTGCGGCCTGATGATGCAAAATATGACTTCATTTCCGATATGGTTATCCTGGATGCCCATGCAGGGATACTAGTTTACACACCAAGCCAAAATGATTTACAAAAAGCAATGGAACGTTTACAAAAAAATAAAAGTGAAAAAAAACAAGCACAGGATCAACGCTTTAAAAAAGCAGTTACGGCCCAAGGTAAACCCATCCATCTTTTTGCCAATGTCTCGGATGTCAAAAGTGCCAAAGAAGCCAAAGAAGAAGGGGCTGAAGGTATCGGCCTTTTACGCAGTGAATTTTTATTTACTCAGACAAAACCCTCATTTGAAGCACAAGTTCATGCCTACAAAGAAATCTTTGCCCTCTTTGAGGACATCACTGTGCGTACACTGGATATAGGAGGCGACAAAGCGCTTCCTTATATGCAGCTCCCATACGAGAGCAATCCTTTCTTGGGCGTCAGGGGAATACGTCTACTCGAGACCCATCCCGAAATTCTTGAAGAACAGCTTCATGCTATTTTTATCGCTGCGCAAAGAAAACCTATAAAAATTATGTTTCCGATGGTTGCCCGGACAGAAGAGTTCATTCAAGCCAAAGCTTTTGCCTATCGCGTCGCCAAAAAATATGGACTTGACATCTCCTCTATCCGATTTGGCATTATGATAGAAGTGCCGTCTGTGCTCTTTTTGCTGCAGCAGTTCAATAAAGTGGTCGATTTTTATTCTGTCGGCACCAATGACTTGAACCAATATCTCTTTGCCATTGAGCGCACCCATCCCACCCTTAAACTCGATGCACACTCCAGTGTGCTTTTTGACGCACTGGAAAAGATCGTCAAAGAAGTGGCCAAACCGCTTAGCCTCTGCGGAGAACTTGCCTCAAATAAAGAAGCGATACCCAAATTGGTGGCCCTGGGGATCGAAACGCTAAGCGTCTCGGCCAAAATGATTAGCACCATCAAAGAAGAGATACGCCATGTTTAGCTTGCTTCAACGCATCGGCAAAGCCCTCATGACCCCTATAGCGGTATTGCCTGTTGCAGCACTGCTGCTTCGTCTGGGCTTTGGCGATATTTTTGACGGGCAAGCGGCTTTGATAATGAAAAGTGCGGGGGAGGCGGTATTTGCCAATCTTGATCTGCTTTTTGGAGTAGGTATCGCCTACGGACTCTCTAAAAACCATGATGGGGCTGCTGCATTATCCGGGGCAATTGGCGTACTGATCGCCAAAGCGGTATACACCAGCATTGACGAAAATGTCAATATGGGGGTATTTGTGGGCATCATTGTCGGAGTACTTGCGGGCAGTCTCTATAACCGCTTTTATAGCATTAAACTCCCTGAGTATCTCGGTTTTTTTGGAGGTAAACGTTTTGTGCCCATCATCACTTCTCTTGCTGCGATCCTTGTGGGCGTACTTTCGGGGTACTTTTGGCACTATGCCCAAAGCGGCATCACTATATTTTCCAATGCAATCATAGGATTAGAAGCATGGGGCACCTTTATATACGGCACTCTCAACCGTCTCCTTATCCCCCTTGGATTACACCATATTCTTAACTCTGTTTTTTGGTTTCAATTGGGCGACTATAACTACATCAAAGAGAGCCAGGAGATCATTGCCCACGGTGATTTGCATCGTTTCTTTGCGGGAGACAAAACCGCCGGCGTGTATATGTCAGGATTTTATATCATCATGATGTTTGGGCTGCCGGGTATGGCCTTGGCAATGTACCTCAATACAGCAAAAACCTACAGAAAAAAAGCGGGAGCAATTTTGGGAGGCGTAGCCTTTACTTCTTTTCTTACGGGGATTACCGAGCCTATGGAATTTTTATTTCTGTTTGAAGCCCCCCTGCTTTTTGTGGTGCATGCACTGCTGACGGGTTTGGCACTTGCTTTGGCGCAGATACTTGATATCCATGCGGGCTTTGGTTTTTCTGCAGGATTTATAGATTATCTCATCAATTATAAACTTGCTACCCATCCTCTGCTTCTTCTTCCTTTGGGGATAGTATTTGCGCTCGTCTATTTTGTTACCAGCTATTACATCATAAAATATTTTAGGCTGAAACTATTTGAAGAATCCTCCGATACACCTACACTGCAAACCGACAATGAAACTTTAGCGTTTATCAACGCACTGGGAGGGGCTGAAAATATTATTCATGCCGATGCCTGCATCACAAGGCTAAGAATGAGCCTCAAGCAAAGCGGGGAACTTGACGAAAAAGCGTTTATACCACTGGGGGCGAAAGGGGTAATACGGCCCGACAACACGTCCATTCAGATCGTACTTGGCGCAAAAGCACAACATGTTGCCGAATCGATCAAAGAGGCACTAAAACGCTAATCTTTCTTTTTGGACGACTTTAAGACCAAAAAGAAAATAACAATAATAATTGCATATGCGGCATAGTGATAATAGCCGTCAACTTCAGACATCAGATTACCTCCATAATAATATCTCCGCTTTTGACAACGGTATATTTTTTTTCGATCTTTTTAACGTCGCTCTCATCAGAAATAATAACCGGCGTAATGATATCTTTTGCATATTGACGCAAATAGGCAAGATCTGCCCGGATGATCGGATCACCGCTAGAAACACGATCACCTTCGTCGGCAAGACGCTCAAATCCTTTTCCCTCTAAAGCAACCGTATCCAAACCGATATGCACCATGACGGTTAAATCTTTATCCGATTTGACGGTATAGGCATGGTTGGTTGGAAAAATTCGTGCGATTACGCCATCTATGGGTGCTGTAAATATCTCTGACATCGGGACTACAGCCACGCCGTCTCCTACCATTTTTTGTGAAAAAACATCATCTTTAACACTTTCAAGTGCTACCACTTCTCCGTCTACAGGAGATTTTATCTCTCTTGTTTTGCGTTTAAAAAATCCAAACATTTATCACCTTTGATATTTTATTTCTCCCTCAACAATTGTCATTATGATACTAAATTCTTCATCAAACATCACTATGTCTGCATCATAACCCGCTTTGAGAGCTCCCTTTTTTATGCCAAGCTTTTGCGCAGGAAGTGTTGTCACGCTCCTCACTGCCTCCAATGGCGTCATAGAGGTAAAGGCTGTCATGTTTTTCAATGCTTCGTTGAGTTTAAGTACGCTGCCTGCCAGCGTGCCATCTTCCAAAAAAACTTTTCCTTGCAAAACTTCTGCTTTTTGTCCTCCCAAATCGTAGATCCCTTCCTTCATGCATCCTGCCCGCATACTGTCGCTAACAAGGATCAATTTGTCTTTTTTAAGCCGATAAATATGCGACAATACAGAAGGATGGATATGCACTAAATCCGCTATAACATCACATGTAACGTCTGTATCGAAAACTGCGCCTGCGATACCGGGGCTTCTGTGATGATAAGGATTCATCGCATTAAACAAATGGGTCGCATGCGAAATGCCGTGTACAAAACTTGCTTTGCTTTGTTCATAGCTTGCATCGCTGTGTCCGATACTTAAGATAACATGAGGGTATCGGTTTGCCATATACTCGATGAACGTCCGGCCTTCTTCTACTTCCGGGGCAAGTGTAATCATCTTCACCTCATCGATATACGGCCCTATCCATGTTGTATTGGGTGTTTGAACATATGCCTGATCTTGCGCACCATGTCTCATGGGGTTTACAAACGGCCCCTCCAGATGCACGCCCAATATCTTTGCGCCGTTTACTTGGTGCTTGTGTTTTTTTACATTTTCTAAAGCATGGCATATCGCCCCTGTTGACATCGTCATCGTTGTTGCCAAAAATGAGGTCGTACCTGTTTGCAAAAGTGCCGAAGAGATCGTCTCCAGCGCCAAAGGTGTCGCATCCATCACATCTGCACCGCCGCACCCATGGATATGCAAATCGATAAACCCTGCACTCACATAGGCCCCTTTGGCATCAATGAGCTCCACATCTTCAGGAGGCATATCGACAATACCGACAATCTTCTTGCCAAAAAGCAATACTTTTCCTTCGACTATCCCTTCATCAAGAAACATTCTGGCATTCACAATCGCTTTGACAGCCCCAGAATCTTCAAACAAATACCCCTCTTTTAGCTGTTCTTTCAGCATGCGCTTGAGCACTTTTCCCGTTGCATTTTTAGGCAATGCCTTGACAATATGAAATTGTCTAGGCATCTTATAGTTGGCAAGATGTTGACGGACATATGCTTTAAGTTCTGCCTCGTCTATGCGATCCAGTTCCTCTTCAAGCTCCAAATAGGCTATAGGTATTTCGCCGTTTTTTTCGTCTTCTATGCCTATCACCGCAGAAGCGGCAACACCTTTAAAACTGTTGATTACCTCTTCTATCTCGCGTGGGTAAATATTGATTCCTTTTGAGATGATCAAATCTTTTTTTCTATCGACGATAAATAAAAATCCTTCTTGATCCATATAGCCCATATCACCCGTAAGCAGCCATCCGTTTATAATCGTCTGGGCAGTAGCCTCCGGAAGCCCGAGATAGCCTTTCATCACATTATCCCCTCTGAGGATAATGTCACCTATTTCACCCAGTGGCACTTCAACCAGATTTTCATCTACAATTTTTATCTCGTATCCATACAGCGGCGTTCCCACCGATCCGGCTTTTTGTTTTTGAAACGTATTCATACTCACAGCAGGCGATGCTTCGCTCAATCCATACCCTTCCAGCAAGGCGGCTTTTTTAAATTTGCCTGCCATTGCATCAAGCGTTTTAGACTGTAAGGGTGCTGCTCCGGAAATAAAAGCACGCACACAATTAAACCACATAAAATACCAAGGCAGTTTTGCTTTGGAAAGTGCATTATACACATCAGGTATCCCAAAGAAAATTGTTACACGCTTAAGCAACACCTGCTTAAAGATATTTGAAAAAGGCTGTATAGATCTGATAATGACGATACTTGCCCCCACGTACAGCGGCAGCATCACCCCTATCGAAAAGGTAAAAGAGTGAAACATCGGCAAAAAAACAATCGCCCTGTCTTTGGGGGTGACATGGATCGTCATCGCTCCGGAACGGGTATTGGAAAAAATATTTTTATAACTGAGCATCGCGCCTTTTGGTTTGCCGGTAGTTCCGGATGTATAGATAATCACCGCCGTATCTTCTAGTATCATGCCTGCTTGCGGCACATGGAATGTTGAGTTTATGGCTTCTTTGCATTCGCAATCAAAACTGCTCTTTGTTTCAAAATCGCCTTCCCAAATCACATTGGTACACAATGCATAAGCACAGCTTGCCTTCACTGTTTTTTCATAAGCCGCCGAAGCGATCAATACGGTTGCTCCGCTGTTTTCAAGAATATACGAAAGCTCTTCTTCTTTCAGGAAAGTATTGATCGGCACGACGATAGCCCCGACTTTGGAAGCAGCAAAAACACTATAGACAAACTCGGGACAGTTACGCAAAAAAAGTGCGATTTTATCGCCTTTTTTGATGCCCTTATGTGCCAAAAATCCTGCAAATGCATCTATCTTTTCAAGCAGCTGGCCGTACCTGATTTTCTCCTCATCGATAAGAAGCGCTGCTTTTCTTCTGTCTTTTTCCGCTCTAAAGGAGATCAGCTCATAAAAATTATTAAATGCATCATCCATATCAATACTCGTAAGAAATTCCTATGGTAGTCAAGAAAGCGCCGCCTTCATCAAAACTTCCGCCATTTTTAAGTACTGCATTGGGATTGACGCCTGCGGGGACGGAAAAACTCTCTTTGCTGTCATAAAGAATCGCTGCACCCCAGGAAAGATTTTCTGTTTGCTGATATCGAAATCCCATCGAAAAGATCTTGGCGTCACTATCGGGCAATTCAAAACCTACTGTTTCTACACAAACAGGTGTTTCATCTATTGAAAATCCCATCATTGCAGTCAGCTTATTGTCCATTCTCATTGTTGCTCCTATCCTGAACGTATCGGTATCTTTCCAGTTTTTGACGATAGGATCATCAAAATAGGGTGTCAATGGTTCGATGTCTGCGCCTGCGTATTCAAAATCCAATGTTTTATATTTTGACCAATAGGTTTTTTCATAATTAAATTCCAAAGTGAACTTTTCTTGCCAGGTTTTACTTACGGCAATATTGAGTGAAGCGGGCAGCGGAACCGATACACTCGCATCTCCATTATAAAGCAAAACATCACCATAAAAAAGTTTTGCCGTTCCTTTTTCGTCAAGGTCGATATTGGACCGATAGGTAACAGCCAGATTGATATCTTCACCCAATGCATAAGCCATCGCCAGATTGTATCCCGTTTCAAACGTATCGCCTTCCATATCCCGTGAAATATCCCCTGCACTTTTCACCACGCCTTCACTGTAAACAATTCTTGCTCCTCCGCCGACACTTAAATAGTCCGACACCTTATAAGAAACAGAAGGATTAAATTCTAAAACTTTGAGTGTAAACTCTTGGGCATACAGTTTTTGATAAGGCGCATCCCATCTTTTTGTCAATCCCGCAGGTACCGTCAAGCTTGCTCCCCATCTGAAATCACCCATCGGTGCGGATACATAATGGAAATTGGGGATCAGGATATTTTCTGTTTTTGACTCGCCTGAATATGGATCAATCAGCGTATAAATATTTGGAGGCAGATGCGCCAGAGTAAGCCCTCCTTCTATATATTCTTTATCCACGGCCATAAAAGCCATATTTGCCGGATTGTAGTAGGCGGTATCCGCCCCGGCCGTGTGCGCCGTATACGCCCCACCCAAAGCCACCGAATTGAGAGACTGTTCAGGAATTTTGTATCCTCCTGCCATTGCCGACGTGCCTGCTGTAATGGCCAGCACCAATCCTTTGATGTTTTTCATCCCCTCCCTCCTTTTTTCAATAAATATTTTATTTAACCAGCCCATAAAGCCCTTTAATCTCTTCCGGCCAGCGCGATTCATCGATGGTTTCCAATATCAAAGGAATATCATCCATGCACAAATCATTCATTATAAACCTAAACGTATCCCAGCCAAGCTGACCCCGGCCCAAAGATTCATGCCTGTCCACCCTTGAACCCAATGTTGGCTTAGAGTCATTAAGATGCATACCGCTAAGATACTCAATTCCTACGATACGTCCGAATGTATCCATTGTTTCATCATAAGCATCTTTGGTGCGCAGGTCATAGCCTGCCGTGAAGGTATGGCATGTATCCAAACAAACACCTACACGGCTTTTGTCTTCAATCCTATCGATCAAATAAGCTAAGTGTTCAAACTTATACCCTAGATTGCTGCCTTGGCCTGCGGTATTTTCTATCACAAGTTTGACGCCGGAATTTTTGGTCGCCTCTATAACCCTGTTCATTGATTCGGCTATCACATCCAAACAATGCTGTTCGGCATTTGCCAACAAATTATCGTATAAAGGATCTTTTTTATTAATCTTTGTCAAATGTGAACCGGGATGAAAATTGAGCTTGTCGAGCCCCAATACGCGGCAACGCTCTACCTCATCGATAAACGCTTCGCGTGATTTTTCAAGCTTGTCAACCTCAGGATGTCCAAGATTGATCAGATAACTGTCATGAGGAAGAACATGCTTAGGCAGAATGCCTGCGAGTTCTAGGTTTTGATGAAAGGCATCAATGTTTTCTTTCTGCAAGGGTTTTGCCGTCCACTGCCTTTGATTTTTTGTGAAAAGAGCAAAAGCTTTCGCTCCGATCGCCATCGCATTTAAAGGAGCATTCTCTATTCCCCCGCTTATACTGACATGTGCGCCTACAAATTTCATTGTTTTTTCACCTTGATAAGTATTTGGTTGATTGTATCACGGAAAATAATTTCATTATTTAAAACGCTATAAAAAATGTCATATTTGGCCCCACTTACGATCTTTTGCGTAAAGCCGTTACTCTTTTTTTTCAATCCTGTTTGACCAAAAATAGATTTTCCTTGAAAAATATGCTCAAGCGTGTCCTGAGGATAATAAGCACTCAGTACTTTTTGATTGAATGTTTCTTTGGACATGCATTCCAATAAACTCATACAAATTGTTTTTTTTGATATTTCAAGCGTCATCAATGGCTGGGCATTGCTGTAAATTTCTACTTTTGTCTCTTCTTTGTTCTCATAAATAAATCCCAAATCGGCATACTGAAAACTTGGCGTCCTAAAAACAATCAGAGCAGCATTTTGCTTTATATATTGTTTAGGCGCGCATGCGCTGAGAAAAAATGCAAATACCATAAAAAGCAGAAAAAATCTTATTTTCATGGTTTCCCCCTTCTTTTTTTCTTAAATTATACTCACTTTAAGAGTTTTTTAAGCACTCAATTTATATAATTCCGTCCACAAGTTGTGAATGGCCCCATCGTCTAGCGGTTAGGATCCATGGTTTTCATCCATGTTACCGGAGTTCGAGTCTCCGTGGGGTCACCACGTACATCATTGCAATAAAATCTTCTTTTTGCTATACTTTTCCGACTTATAAATTAATATACACACGCGATGAATAAAAAATTTGAATTGTTTTTTATCAATTATATTTTCCAATATTCATTTATTCACTCCCTATACCGGATCAAAAAATAAGGGTATTCATGCATAACCATATTGACGGAAGACTTTGGATTAACAAAGCCAAACAAAATTTTTTAGGCAGAGGACGCATTGAGCTGCTTGAACATATTCATCAAACAGGCTCCATCTCCGGCGCTGCCAAAATAATGAAGATGAGCTATAAGGCTGCCTGGGACGCCATCGATGCGATCAACAAACTCTCTGAAGAACCGCTGGTAGAACGATCCACAGGAGGCAAAGGGGGCGGGGGTACACGCCTGACTCCAAAAGGGCTGGAATACATTGCCCTCTATAAAAAAATTGAACATGCCCAGCACCTTTTTTTTGAAGCGCTGGAGCACTATACTGACGACAGCGATAAATTTTCTGCTTTTGTCTCTAAACTGACATTGCGAACCAGCGCAAGAAATCAGCTTCTAGGCACCGTTGTCGACATCAAAACAAACAAAAACCAAGCCAAGCTTACCATTAAAATCGATGAGAAAACACAAATTGTCGTCATCATCACCAAACAGAGCCTTAAAGAGATGGATATCCAAAAAGGAGCAGCGCTCTATGTTTTGCTCAAAGCCGCCTGGATCTCTTTGCTTAAAACCAAACCGGCCATCACAGAAGAAACAAAAAATTATCTTTGCGGGACAATTATACGCATTGACGAAGATGAAGTACAAAGCGAAGTCACAGTCTCCCTTGAAGGAAAGCAGACGCTTATTGCATCGATCCCGACCCAAAATCTCACAACGCAATCGCTTGCTTGCGGCGATAAAATCTGGGCAGCATTCGATATCTCAAGTGCTTTGGTTGCCGTCTAGATTTGCAGTTTGGCACAATACGCCTCAATTTTTTAAAAACTTTTATCGAAAATGAAATATTTTTAAAAAATATCGTTATATTTTAAGTTATATAACGATATGATTTTAAAGTATCTGGAGGGAAGGTAAGATAAATCGTTATATATTTATTTATATAACTATTTTTGTATGTACTGCAAAATTGTAAGTGATTTTATTTGCCAAATACTTCATTTGCAAACAGTGACTCTTCATATGATATCGCCTCCATAGCCTCCGGCGGTATCTTCTGAGGGGTCAATGCTATTTATTATTTAAGGAGTTTTTGCATGAAATTATTTTCGATTCTTGTTTTTTGTTTTCTGACAAGCTGTCTGCTTGAGGCTAAAAATATGACCCAATCCTCCGATCAGGCTTCCCCTTTACCCAAACAGGTAAAACGTGTTTTTGGGTCATCTCCGCCCATGACCTATCTTCTCTATGCTTTAAATCCTGACAAAATGATAGGGCTTAACTTTAAAGCCAAAAATCCAAACAACAGTGCAGACAAAGAGTTTGTAGGAGAACGCTTTCTCTCTCTTCCTGTTATAGGTTCTTTTCATGGCGGCGGCAACGATATCAATCTTGAAAGCCTCATGGCATACAAGCCCCAACTTATTTTAGTGTGGCAGGATGATATGCGTATGCAAATAGTCGAACGTGAAATCATAAAAACCAATATACCTACACTTTTCGTTGAATTTCGTGAGATTGAAGATATGCCAAAAGCCTTTATTAAAGCAGGAGAAGCAATCGGAGAAAAGGAGCGCGGACAAAGGCTTGCAGAATTTATCCAAAAAAGCATCGATGAAGTTCGCGAGGCTACGGCAAAACTCAAACCGGTGCGATATTACTATGCAGAAGGTATTGATGGACTCTCGACTGAGTGCGACCAGTCCTTTCATGTCCAGGCGCTTAATTTTGCCGGGGGAGAAAATGTCCACAAATGCCAACAAAAAGGGGTGCTTGGCCTGGAAAAAATTACATTTGAAACGCTTCTAAACTATGATCCTGAGGTTATCGTGGTGCAAAACAGAGCGGTCTACAATGATATTCTTTTGGACCCGCTCTGGGGACGTCTTAGTGCAGTGAAAAATAAGCGTATCTATTTGGTACCCACCGCACCGTTTAATTGGCTCGATAGGCCCCCTTCATTTATGCGTGCTTTAGGTATCGAGTGGCTTGCTTCGGTATTTCATCCCGAAGCCCACACTATCGATCTCAATGACCGCATTAAAGCATTTTATGAACTTTTTTTCAATGTTCATTTAAATGATGAACAAATTAAAAATATATTAAGGACATCTCTATGAAACTCTCTTATTCATTACTTTTGACAATCACCGCTTCGGCTCTTTTTGCCGAACCGATCACCATCGAAACAATATCGATAGTGGAAACACAAGACAGTGCAGATTTTTTTATGGAAGAAAACAACCGAACGGCACAAATATTCACCCAAAAAAGTATAGCGTCGCTTGGATCACAAGCAAAAATGAACCCCTATTCGGTCATTTCGTTTGCACCGTCTGTCAATTTTACGCCCGTCGATCAGGCGGGATCCAATGAGCCTTCTTTTCATGATCCTATCCGCATCCGAGGCAAATCCCAATCGGGCCCCGGAGGTGTATTCATGCTAAACGGCCTGCCTGTCTCGAGCAACCCTGGAGGCGGAAAACAGATGGTTGATATGGAAAATATAGGCTCTATCGATCTCTACAAGGGCTATCTTGAAGTGGATAAAAACCTAGGCTTCTCAAGCTTGATCGGAAAAGTGGATCTCAATATCCTCCCCCCTGCTTCTACCAGCAAGAGTACCATTTCGCAGTCATTCGGCACAGATAACTTTGAACGTACTTTTTTACGGTTTGATTCGGGAAAAATGGGTAATTTTTCAACCTTTGGATCATTCTCTTACCTTAGCAACGACAAATATAAAGGTGAAGGTGATTTGGAGCGCATAAATGGAATGTTTGGCCTTACGTATAAACCAAACGATGCTTTAAAAACAGAATTTTATGCGATTTACAATAGCGACGATCATCATAATTATAACAGCCTGACCTATGCGGAGGCCCAGGATCTAGATACCTATTTTGATAAAGATTATGCAACTGTGCAGCCAACTGCAAGCAATGATGTCAACTACTATGACTGGAATAAACAAAGTTTTGACACGATTGCCTTGCTTGGGAACCTTGAGTACCGTCTTGGCAGCAATGATGTGCTCTCTTTTAAGCCTTACTACAAAAAAGATGAGGGAGACTATTGGTATTCAAGCATAAAAGCAGATCCGGCCAAAAACCGCGTGGTCGACTGGTACATGGACCATGATCTGTTTGGGGCTGTTGCGGCATATGAGCATACATTCTCCGATATGGCTAAAACAAAAATAGGTTACTGGTATCATCGCCAGCTTCCTCCCGGGCCTCCGTCTGATCAATCAAAATATCGTGTAGTAGACGGCGAACTTGTATTTGACGGCTATGCCGTGCTGGCAGACAATGATTATCATACCCTCCAGGCGCCATTCGTTAAGCTTTATGGAGAAAACGGCTGTTTTGACTATGCTGTAGGTATCCAATATCAGTCTTTTGGGCTAGGAAACTTAACAAGCTACACCAACGGTACGAATAGCTCAACCAGCATGGATTATGATACCGCTATTGCAGAAGGCACTATAGATCCATGGGCAAGCGTCGAAGAGCATACTTTCCACACTTTTCTGCCTTCGCTTTACTTAGGGTATCAAGCAACGGACGATACAACAGTTTATATCGATTATGCGCGCACCTACGGTTTTGATGTAAATCTTTTCCCTACTTATGTTACAAATCGCAATACATTTGTCTCAAAAGGTATTACGTTGCAAACGCTTTGGGATGAACTTGAACTTGAAACCTCCGACAACATTGATTTGGGATTTAAAACCATGGTCGGCGCCGTTACATTGAACCCAAATCTTTTTGTGTCTTTTGTCAAAAACAAGCAAGCCAACATCTATGATCCGCAATACGGTGTGAGCTATCCTGCAAATATGGGGGATGCACTCGGATACGGAGCAGAGCTTTCAGCATACGGCCCGATCCTTGATAATCTTGAGCTTATCATCGGGCTTTCATACAACCGTTATGCGTTTTTGGAAAATTTCCAAAGCAGTCCGACATCCACTGTGCAAACGGATGGCAATCAGCTTCCTGATGCACCAAGAGTGATGGCAAAGGCAGCCCTTTCCTATCAATATGACAACTGGACGTTCACGCCAAGTGTCCAATATACTTCCAGCAGATACGGTGATGTACTCAATACACAAAAAATTGATGCATTCACGTTGGTTAATCTTGATATAGCATACCGGCCATATGAATTTTTGGGTACAAAAAATGCAAAACTTCACATCGGCCTTACCAATCTGACCGATGAAAAATATATCGCTACGATCAACACACCGGATAATGTTTTGTCTGCTTCAACGACAGATGCAACCTTCCAAACAGGAGCACCGTTTAGTGCTTATTTTGGTATTGAACTTAAGTTTTAGGGAAAAATGGCCATGTTGCATTTTCTGTTTGATCGAACCAAACAAAAAAGATACTTAGTTGTTGGAACAGTTATACTTACGGCAATAGCAGCTTTATCGCTGCTATTGGGCCAGTACCCTATCGATTTTCATACATTTATAGCATATTTAAATTATAAAATTTACGGCATTGCTGATATAGAAATAGATACTTTGGCTCTCATGGACAATATCATTCTAGAGATTAGGCTGCCTAGAATTTTGCTTGCCATTCTTGTAGGAGCAGCACTTGCAACTTCCGGAGCAGTGTTTCAAGCGATGTTTGTCAACCCTCTCGTTTCGCCCGGAATCCTGGGTGTTTTGGCAGGAGCTTCATTTGGTGCAGCATGCGGAATGCTTATCAGCGAACAATGGTACATAGTACAAGCATTGGCGTTTTCTTTTGGATTTATCGCTGTTGGTTTTGCTGTTTTAGTTGGTTCCATAGGAACAAACTCACGCTCTACCGTGATGCTTGTTTTGGGTGGAGTGATTAGTAGCTCGCTCTTCACTTCACTTTTATCTATTATAAAATATGCAGCAGACCCTTACAGCTCACTTCCGGCTATAGTTTATTGGCTGATGGGTTCGCTTTCCATGGCGAAACTTGATGAAGTTTTAATTGTAGCAATTCCTATTTTAATTAGTATTTTTGGAATGATATTTATGGGTAAATACTTTGACCTCTTAAGCCTTGGCGACGAAGAAGCAAAATCGCTTGGCATCAATGTCAAGCTTATTCGTATAGTTGCGATTATCTTAGCTACCTTGGCCAGTTCACTCTCTGTCGTTATGGCCGGGATTATCGGCTGGGTTGGGCTTATCATTCCTCACATCATCCGTCTGGCAATAGGACCGTCCCACCGTTTGCTTGTTCCGCTCTCTGCCATTGTCGGAGGAGCATTTTTGCTTCTGGCCGATGCCGTCTCACGCCTTGCACTTAGCGTCGAGATACCTATTGGGATTTTAACCTCTCTTATAGGAATACCGGTATTCATTATGGTTTTAAAAAATGCGAGGGCGGCATGGAACTAAAACCTATCATAGAAGTGAAAGATCTACACTTTTCATACAAAAAAAGCCAAGTTCTCTGCGGCGTAGATCTGCGGCTTTTCAAGGGTGAAGTTGTCTCGCTTTTAGGACCAAACGGGTGCGGAAAAAGTACGCTTATCAAACTTATTTTAAAACTGCTTCATGGGAATGGAGAGATACTTTTGCATGAGAAATCCATTGAAGAATATTCGCACAAAGAGATAGCCTCTCATATTGCCTATATACCTCAATACCATCATGTCCCCTTTGGCTACAGTGCTTTAGAAATGGTACTTATGGGGAGAGTCTCAAAGCTTGGCATTTTCGCCTCTCCTTCATCCCATGATCATTTTATAGCGCTTGAAGCGCTAAAAAAAGTCGGTATTTTGGATTTGAAAGACAGGATATTCGGACAATTAAGCGGCGGACAAAAACAACTCGTTCTTTTTGCACGCGCCATTGCCCAAGGGGTAGATACATTCATCATGGATGAGCCTGTAAATGGGCTAGACTATGGGAATCAAATGAGACTTTTAGAGTTTATTTATAAACTAAGCCACGAAGGGTATACATTTTTAAAAACCACGCACTATCCGGACCATGCACTTCTTATTTCAAGCCGTACAGTGGTTATGAACGGCGGGAAAATTATATCGGACGGCCAACCTGGCGAAGTGATTACTGTACCCATGATTCAAGATGTTTACGGAGTCAATGCAGAGATTATCACACACGATACACATAAAAGATGTATGCCGATCTTTAGATAAAAAATTAAAACGAAGGAAAAAATAATGGAACTTTTTTATAACATCGTTCACATCATACATCTATTTAGCGCGATGCTTTTTTTGGGGTGGGGGTTTGCAAAAATATTTGTTTTGCCGGCAGCAAAAAACAACATTGATTCAAACGCACACTTTGAAATGAAAAAATCTTTAGCAAAGAGGGTTTGGAAAATATATCCGACTAACTTCTTCATCCTGATAATAACGGGGGGTATATTATTTTTTAAATATACAAATTTTGAAAATGGGTTTTTTCCTACAACATTTCAAACACTTTTGATTATAAAGGCTGCTCTTGCTTTGGGAATCGGTGCCAAAGTTTTATATTCTGTTTCCGGCAGAATTCTATTTAAGATCCAACATTCACAGGATCCAAATCCGGTAGAAAACTCTGCTTACAAATATATTTTTTCTATTGCGGTCATTATCGTATTGTTAGCAAAATTAATGTTTATGGTCCGGTAAACAGATTTTTGAAGCTTATTGGGACATCCTTATATCTTAAGTTATATAACGATATGATTTTAAAAGTGCTGTAAAATAAAAAGGAGGAAGAATGTTGTTCTTTAGATTTTGTCTAATCACACCACTCCTTCTTCTGGGCCCAAAAACAGTCTACGGAACAGATGAGGCGTCTAAACGTACGCTTAAGTCCAATATGAGGGAGGTTTATCATCAAATCCCCGGCGGTGCGGAAACGTTTACACAAATGCTCTCAGAAGGCATATGGTACGGAAGAATCCGCTTTAACAGCTTCAAGTGGAACTGGGAAACGCAGACCGATCAAGATCAAAACAATTGGGCAACTGCGATAGGAAGCAGCCTGATCTACAAAAGCGCCTATCTTAGCGGCTTTGGTTTTACGGCAGGCCTTTACACCTCTTACAATCCTTGGCATATGGATGCAGAAGATGTCAGATTTGTCAAATCGGGCAAAGATCTTTTTTCGCGCTATGAAGTGCTTCACGGAGGAAGATTTGATTTGGCAACATTTGCCCAGTCCTATCTGGAATATAAAAACGAGCAGCTCTCTATTAAGGCAGGCCGCCAGATCTTTGAAAGTTTTTTAACCGCAAGTAACGATACTAAAATGATACCCAATACCTTTGAAGGCATGGCTCTAGAGTCACGGCATATTCCTCATACATTCATCAAAACAGCCTATCTCACCCGCCAAAAACTAAGAGACCACGAAACATTTCATCATCTTCTTGCTTA